>NZ_VUAZ01000025.1 GCF_009296165.1 Pseudomonas kitaguniensis
CGCTCCCACATTTGACCGCGCAAGCGGCGGTCAGACCCGAGCGGCAAACACCGCTTGATGCTCGCGGCATTGCTCGGCCGTCAACATAAACACCCCGTGCCCGCCACGCTGGAACTCCAGCCAGGCAAAGTCCACCTCCGGGTACAACGCCTCAACATGCACCTGGCTGTTGCCCACCTCAACAATCAACAAGCCTTTCTCGGTCAAATGCTCCGCGGCCTCGGCCAGCATGCGCCGCACCAGGTTCAAACCGTCATCGCCGCAGGCCAGACCCAACTCCGGCTCGTGCTGATACTCATCCGGCATGTCGGCGAAGTCTTCGGCATCCACATACGGCGGGTTCGACACAATCAAGTCAAAGCGCTGCCCCGGCAGGCCATCAAAACCATCGCCCTGCACCGTGTAAACGCGCTCGTCGACACCATGGCGCTCGATGTTCTGATTAGCCACCTCCAACGCCTCATAGGACAAGTCGCCCAGCACCACTTCGGCATTCTGGAACTCATAAGCACAGGCGATGCCGATGCAACCAGACCCCGTGCACAGGTCGAGGATGCGCGCCGGCGGCTGGGCCAGCCACGGTTGAAAACGCTGTTCGATCAGCTCGCCAATCGGTGAGCGCGGGATCAACACGCGTTCGTCGACGATAAACGACATGCCGCAGAACCAGGCTTCCTTCAACAGGTAAGCGGTGGGCACACGGTCGTGGATACGGCGATGCAACAGGCGCTGCACGTGGGAGATCTCTTCTTCTTCCAGGTTGCAATCCAGGTAGCTGTCGGCGATTTCCCACGGCAGGTGCAAGGCACCGAGCACCAATTGCCGGGCTTCGTCCCAGGCATTGTCGGTGCCATGCCCGAAAAACAGGTCTTCCCCATGGAAACGGCTGACAGCCCAACGGATGTGGTCGCGCAACGTGCGCAGGCGGGATGTGATCACGGGGCAAGCTCCTGGAAAAAACGACTGGCGATTCTATCAGCCTTCGTCTGCACCGACGACGTACGAAAGCCCTTCGCCGTGCGTCGGATTTCATCCAATTTGCCATCGCAGGGGTAAACACGCTGCCTACTTGACAGGGCTGCACGTCAATAACGGCGTACCTTACGATGGTAGCGATTCACAGAACCGCTCAGCCAGTGGACAATGTCACAAAAGCCCCACTCACAGGAGCCCCAGAATGTCTGTTCCAAAGACGATGTTTCAACTCAGCGGTCGCGGTTACGCAGCAGCCAACCTGAACCACGCGACCCTCCTGATCATCGACGCCCAGAAGGAATACCTCAACGGCCCACTCGCCCTTTCCGGCATGGACGCGGCGGTGGGCAACATCAAGCAACTGGTGGCCGCAGCGCGCAGCGCCGGGCGCCCGATTGTGCATGTGCGCCATTTGGGCACCGTCGGCGGTCTGTTCGACCCGCAGGGCGAGCGCGGCGAATTCATTGCAGGCCTTGAGCCGCTCGGCGACGAAACCATCATCGGCAAGTTGCTGCCCAGCGCCTTTCACGGCACCGGCCTGGAAAAACACCTGCAAGACCTCGGCTCGCTCGACCTGATCGTGTGTGGGTTCATGAGCCACTCCAGCGTCAGCACCACGGTGCGCGCGGCCAAGAACCTGGGCTTTCGCTGCACCTTGGTCGAAGACGCCTGCGCCACTCGCGACTTGCCCTGTAAAGACGGCGTGCTGAGTGCCGAGCACGTGCAACAGACCGAAATGGCCATAATGGCCGACAACTTCGCGACCCTCGCGTCGACCAAAGACCTGATTTGACCTGATCGCACTTCCGATGAGCGGCGCGGCGTGTTTATTACCCCGCTCATCCGCAAGGCCCGCTCATTTGGCGCATTTACCTCGGGCACTGGAACAACCTGTGTATCTTCCGGTCGAAGGGCCGATACCCTGGAGGAAAGGTCGGAATGAAGATATCCGATGGTGGATTTGATGCTCGTCGCTTGCGCCCCAAGGGCCCGAGCAACTGGCGTCTGCGCCTGGTGGCCGGCTTTGCTGCGCTGCTGGCAATGGTAGGTTTGCTGCTGGCGGGTGCTGGCGGCGCCGGTTTAGTGGGGCATTCACCGGCACTTGGCGAGCTGAATGCGAGCCCGGGCGGCTCGGCTCTGCTGTTGGTCATGGGCCTGCTGGTGGTGTGGCTGGGCGTGTGGTTGTGGCGTCGCAGCCGTCGGCGGATGCGCCAACCGTTGTCGCTGAACATCGCTTCGCACTTGATGAAAAAGCACGACTGATGGCGCTTGGATAGCGTTTCCTGCGCCCTGGCCGCCGCGATTAGGTAAACTGCCCGCCCTTCGCGGAGGCTGACATGCAAGACGACGATTTTTCCCTGTTCAAAAACGAGCTGCGCGGCGTCAAGCCGATCAAGCACGACCGTGCCGATACCGGCAAACCCAAGGCTGACCGGGCGCAGATCGCCAAGCTGCGCCAGGCCGCGACCGTGCGCACCGATGCCACCACCGTGGATGGTTTGTCGGACCAGTTCGTGATCGACGTCGGCCCCGAAGACGAGCTGATGTGGGCGCGTGACGGCGTGCAGGAAAGCCAGATGCGCAAGCTCAAGATCGGCCAGATCCCCTTCGAAGGCAGCCTCGACCTGCACGGCATGAACGTCGAAAAAGCCCGCGAAACCCTCTGGGCGTTTCTTGCCGAAGCGACTAAATTTGAAATCCGCTGCGTGCGCGTCACCCACGGCAAAGCCGTGCGGCTGGACGGCAAACGGCCGATGATCAAGAGCCACGTCAACACCTGGCTGCGCCAGCATTCCCAAGTACTCGGCTTCACCTCGTGCCAGGCGCGCCACGGTGGCGCAGGTGCGGTGTATGTGATGCTCAAGCGCACCATGCTGGAAGGCCGCGACGAGTAACAAGTGCCATCGTCAGGCTTGCAGCGATGTGCCCGCCACCGTAACCTTGCGCTTTGCGAACATCCCACAGGTAGTTTCATGTCCCTGGAACAGAATTACACCGACATCCTCGGCCAACTCGGCGAGGACGTTTCCCGCGAGGGCCTGCTCGACACGCCAAAACGTGCCGCCAAGGCAATGCAGTACCTTTGCCGCGGTTATGCACAGACCCTCGAAGAGGTCACCAACGGTGCCTTGTTCAGCTCTGACAACAGCGAAATGGTGCTGGTCAAGGACATCGAGTTGTACTCGTTGTGCGAACACCACCTGCTGCCGTTTATCGGCAAGGCTCACGTCGCGTATATCCCGAGCGGCAAAGTGCTGGGCCTGTCCAAGGTCGCGCGCATTGTCGACATGTATGCGCGCCGCCTGCAGATCCAGGAAAACCTCAGCCGCCAGATCGCCGATGCGGTGATGCAAGTCACCGGCGCGCTGGGCGTGGCCGTGGTGATTGAAGCCAAACACATGTGCATGATGATGCGCGGTGTGGAAAAACAGAATTCGTCGATGATCACGTCGGTGATGCTCGGTGAGTTCCGCGAAAACGCAGCCACCCGCAGCGAATTCCTCAGCCTGATCAAGTAACCGGCTGGGTACAAAAAGACCGGCGTTCATCGCCGGTTTTTTTTCGCCTTCCGAAATCAGGTAAGCTGCGGCCCATTCTGTATCGGGCAAGAGGTTTCAGCCATGTTCGTCAAAGCACTTCGAGTAGGCCTCGGCCACGTCATCATCGCGGGCGACGCCCTTACCCGCCCACGCAAAAAGCAGCGCAGCGCCGAACAACAGGCGCAGGTCAACGCCGCCGCCGAGCACCTGACCTTGTATCAGTTCCACGCCTGCCCGTTCTGTGTGAAGACCCGTCGCACACTGCACCGCCTGAATGTGCCCGTGGCGTTGAAGGATGCGAAGAACAACACGCACGACCGTCAAACCCTGCTGGAGCAAGGTGGCAAGATCAAAGTGCCGTGCCTGCGTATCGAAGAGAATGGCCAGACCACCTGGATGTACGATTCCAAAGTGATCATTGATTACCTGGACAAGCGCTTCGCAGCCGTCTGACCGACCGATGCGAAGCCAACGCGGGAGGGAGCGTGCTCCCTTCCCAGCGTTGACCGGGTGAATCAGCCCAGCATCGCCACATGCTTGGGGTGGCTGGCCACGCGCGTCAACCACGCCTGCACGGCCGGGTACGGCGCCAGGTCAAAACCACCCTCGTGGGCCACGTGGGTGTAGGCGTACAGCGCTATATCGGCAATCGAATATTGCTCGCCCACCAGGTAGGGCGTGGCTTGCAATTGGCGCTCCATGACCTTCAAGGCCTTGTGCCCGCGCTTGTGGGTGGTGGTGTATTCCTCAAGGCGGTCTTGCGGCATGTTCAGGTAGAACTGGATAAACCGCGCCACTGCAATGTAAGGCTCATGGCTGTATTGCTCGAAAAACTGCCACTGCAATACTTGAGTGCGCAAGCGCGGCTCGGTCGGCAAGAACTCGCTGCCATCGGCGAGGAAGTTGAGGATCGCATTCGATTCCCACAGGCAGGTGCCGTCTTCCAACTCCAACACAGGGATTTTGCCGTTGGGGTTCTTGGCCAAAAATTCGGGGGTCTCGGTGCCACCCTTGAGGATGTCGACATCGATCCATTGATACGCGATGCCCAACAGGTTGAGCATCAACTTGACCTTGTAGCAGTTGCCCGACTTGTAATCGCCGTAAACCTTGTACATGGGGCTCCCCTTATGCCGCTTGCGCGTGCTGTGCTTGACGGACCACTGCGGCCAGGCGCTTGAGACCTTCGTCCAACCGGGACGGGTCGATGTGACTGAAATTCAGCCGGAACGAGCCAAGGTGTTGGTCGGGCTCGGAAAAGAATGGTTCACCGGGCATGAACGCGACGTTCTGATCGAATGCTTGCGCCAACAAGGTGCGGGTGTCGAGCGGTTGTTTCAAGGTCAGCCAGAAGAATAATCCGCCCTGCGGCGTTTGCCAGTCGGCCAAGTCGCCGAAATGGCGCTGCAGGGCAGCCTGGAATGCATCGCGACGCTCGCGGTAAAAGCTGCGCAGTTGCGTCAGGTGTTGCTGGTATTTTTCGCTGCCGACCCACTGCATCGCTTGCCATTGGCCGACGCGGTTGGTGTGCAGGTCGGCAGATTGCTTAAGCTTGAGCAGGTGCGGGAACAGGTCCGGGCTGGCGATCAGGTAACCGACGCGCAGGCCGGGCAGCAAGGTTTTGGAGACGGTGCCGGTGTAGATCCAACTGGCCTTTTGCAGGCGCCCGGCGATGGGCTGCGCGCTGGCGCCGTCGAAGGTCAGCTCGCGGTAAGGTTCATCTTCGATCAAGGTCACGCCGAACTCATCCAGCAACGCGGCGACGGCTGCGCGCTTGGCCTCGCTGTAGCGCACGGCCGATGGGTTCTGGAAGGTCGGGATCAGGTAGATGAATGCCGGTTGATGGTGTTCGAGGCTGGCGCGCAAGGCCGCGAGGTTGGGGCCGTCGGCTTCCAGTTGCACGGTCAGGCAGTCGGCGCCGAAGAGTTGGAATATCTGCAACGCGGCCAGGTAGGTCGGGCCTTCAAGCAGGATCTGCGTGCCTTTGTCGATATACAGTTTGGCCGCCAGGTCGAGTGTTTGCTGGGAACCGCTGACCACCAGCACCTGGCTGGCCTGGCACGGTACGCCAATGGCGCGCGCCTGCGCGGCAAGCAGCTCACGCAACTGCGGCTCGCCTTCGCTCATGCCGTATTGGCCGATGTTCAGCGGCATGTCGTCCCAGTTCAGCGCGGGCAGCATGGCTTCGGCGGGCAGGCCTCCGGCGAACGACATCACTTCCGGGCGCTGCGCCGCGGCGAGGATTTCACGGATCAAGGAGCTTTTGAGGCGCGTAACACGTTCAGAGAAGGCCATAAGGTCACCGGTGGCAAAGCGTGCAGGAAATACGTCAAACTGGTTGACCGAAATTACGACGACTTGAGTAGGTACGTCAACATGCTTGACCTTAAAAACCAAAGCAGTCAACAGCAAGCCATGGAAGCCTTCTTCTTCGGTTACCAGGCGTTCACCGCCAAAGCCGATGAAATGCTTGAGCGCCGAGGCCTTAGCCGCGTGCACCAACGCATCGTATTTTTTATCGCGCGCTACCCCGCATTGAGCGTGAAGCAACTGCTGGAATTACTCGGCGTGAGCAAGCAGGCGCTGAACATGCCATTGCGCCAATTGCAGGCAATGCACTGGGTGAACAGCGTGGCGTCCGAGACCGACAAACGTAAACGCCTGCTCGAATTGAGCGAAGAAGGCCGGCGTTTCGAGCAAGCGTTGCGCCGCGAACAGGTGAAGTTGTTGCAGCGCGCGTTCAGCGAAGCCGGGGCGGACGCGGTCGCGGGGTGGCTGGCAGTGAATCAGGCACTCGCTGGCTTGCCTTAGGCCGTGAGGCAAGCGGCCTTATTGTGGCTGGCTCGCCACAATAAACCACCTTCTGCGCACACAATCGAAAACACTATTTGCTTTATTTGTATACAAAAGCATAATCCACTTTGTGCGGTTTTCTGACCTATTGGTCAACAAACCCCGCCAGTACCTCAAAGCGCTGTTACCCACGCAAGTGACCGGCGCTGCCAATAACAATAAAACGCTTGAGGAGTATTCGCTGTGGATAGCCGCAAAACCGAAGCCCCTACGCTGGACCTCTCCACACCGCACAGCGGTTGGCTGGAGCGTCTGTTCAAACTGCGCTTGCATGGCACCACCGTGAAGACCGAGCTGATCGCCGGCCTGACCACCTTCATCACCATGGCCTACATCATCTTCGTCAACCCGAACATCATGGCGGACGCAGGCATTGATCACGGCGCAGCGTTCGTTGCCACTTGCATCGCCGCCGCGCTCGGCTGCCTGTTGATGGGCCTGTACGCCAACTGGCCGGTGGGGCTCGCGCCGGGCATGGGCTTGAACGCGTTTTTCACCTACACCGTGGTCGGCACCCTGGGCTACCACTGGGAAACCGCGCTGGGTGCGGTGTTTATCTCGGGCGTGTTGTTCATGGGCCTCACGCTTTCGAGGGTGCGCGAATGGCTGCTCAACAGCATCCCGGTGAGCCTGCGCCATGCGATGGGTGCGGGCGTCGGCTTGTTTCTCGGGGTGATTGGCCTGAAAACCGCCGGCATCATCGTCGACAGCCCCGCCACGCTGATCAAGCTCGGCTCCTTGCACGAGCCCGCGCCGCTGTTGGCGGCAGTGTGCTTTTTGCTGATCGCGATTCTCAGCTATCACCGGGTATTCGGCGCGATCCTCATCAGCATCATCGCCGTAACGCTGGCCGGTTGGGGCTTGGGCCTGGTGCACTACAACGGCATTCTCTCCACGCCGCCGAGCCTGGCACCGACCTGGATGGCGATGGACATCAAGGGTGTATTCAATGTGAGTATGATCAGCGTGGTTTTCGCCTTCCTGTTTGTGCACATGTTCGACACCGCCGGTACGCTGATGGGCGTTGCACAGCGCGCCGGGCTGGTGAATGCCGATGGCAAGATTCATAACCTGTCGCGCGCCTTGAAGGCCGACAGCGCGTCCAGCGTATTCGGCGCCATGGTCGGTGTGCCACCGGTGACCAGCTACGTAGAAAGTGCCGCCGGTGTGGCCGCGGGTGGGCGCACCGGGCTGACGGCCGTGACCGTGGGCGTGTTGTTTGTGGCGGCGATGTTTTTTGCACCGCTGGCCGGCATGATCCCTGCTTACGCCACCGCCGGCGCGCTGATTTACGTGGCGATGCTGATGACGGCGAGCATGGCGCACATCAATTGGGATGAGGCCACCGACAGCATTCCGGCGATCGTGACGGCGATCATGATGCCGCTGACGTTCTCGGTCGCCGACGGTATCGCCTTGGGCTTTATCACGTATGTGGCGCTCAAGGCCGGCACCGGCAAGTACCGCGAAATTTCCGTGAGTTTGTGGGTGCTGTGCGTGATATTTATCGCGAAGTTTGCCTTCCTGTAATGCGGTAGTTGAATTTTTGGGGCCGCTGCGCAGCCCAGCGCGAGCAAGCCCGCTCGCCACAGGTGAGACGCGGCCCGATTGCTGTATTGGGTGAGGCTTTTGGACGATTGGAGGACTGTAAATGACCCTGGAAACCTGGCTGCTGTTCAGCGGCGCTGCACTGATTGTGATCCTGATTCCTGGCCCGCTGTCGCTGTTGATGATCAGCAATAGCCTGAATTACGGCCTGCGCCGTTCATACCCGGCGTTTTTGGGCGGGGTATTTGCCTCGATCTGCTTGCTCAGCGCGTCGGCCTTGGGCTTGGGTGCGCTGTTGCTGGCGTCGGAACAACTGTTCAGCGCCTTGAAGATTGTCGGCGCGCTGTACCTGTTCTACCTTGCCTGGCAGAGCTGGCAGCAATCGCGCCTGCCGTCCCAGGCGGCCGCCGTGCCGAACGCGCTGCCGGCGCCGCGCTTTGCTGCGCTGTTCGGCCGAGCCTTCGTACTGGGCGCGAGCAACCCCAAAGACATTCTGTTTTTCGCAGCTTTCCTGCCGCAGTTTCTGAACAGCCAGCACGCGTTTGTGCCGCAACTGCTGAGCATGATCGCCACGTGGGCGGTGCTCGACCTGTTGTGCAAGCTGGCCTACGGTTTGGGCGCGCATGGCGCCGCGCGCTATCTGCGCAGCGGCGCAGGCCAAAGCTGGTTCAACCGCGTGAGTGCGGCACTCTTCAGTTGCGCCGGCATTGCCTCGCTGATCAAGGTTCGAGCGGGTGCGCTTTAACCACGCCTGAACCTTGCGCCGCGCATAAAAAGCCCGTTGTGTGAGCGGGCAAAGCTAACCAGGTGCCGATGTCAGCTACCGCGATAGGTGGAGTAGCTGTAAGGCGAAAGCAGCAACGGCACGTGGTAGTGGTCCTGTTCAGCGCTGATGCCGAAGCGCAGTACCACCACGTCGAGAAACGCCGGTTCCGGCAATTGCACGCCACGCGCGCGGTAGTAATCGCCAGCGCTGAAGTGCAGTTGGTACACGCCGCTGCGGTAGTCGTCGCCTTGCAACAAGGGCACGTCGCAGCGCCCGTCATTGTTGGTCACGGCGCTCGCCACCTGCACCAGTTGCGTGCCTTCGACTCGGTACAGCTCAACCTTGATTGCGCTGCCGGGGCACCCGTGCGCGGCGTCCAAAACGTGTGTGGTCAAACGTCCCATGGCGTCTATGCGCCTCCGTAAGTCAGTAGAAGGTAAATTCGCCCCGTTTCAGGGCGCCGAAAAAGCCGACGATGGCCGATTAAGACACTTTTCAAAAAAATTGTACACAATAAAAATCACAGCGCCGCCGATCCTATTGGCCGCGTTAGCCTGACGGGAAGTTCATGGGTAATCCTTGCTTTCAAACAACCTTTTGTCCTTTAGCTGACCAGTTAGGCAAGTTTCTTGCTTGGGCCTGTACGTCGATCACTGCGGAAAAAATGCAAAAAACCAGGCTTACAAAATTTGCCATAAGTTGTATACAATCACTCATCGCAGTGACTTCACCCTGTTATTTCACTGCTCGGCCGCCACCCCAATGATCACGAACAAGAAGGAAGACTGCAGTGAGCGCTGACTACCCACGCGACCTGATCGGTTACGGCAGTAACCCTCCTCACCCCCACTGGCCGGGCAATGCACGCATCGCGTTGTCGTTCGTACTCAACTACGAGGAAGGCGGCGAGCGCAACATTTTGCACGGCGATAAAGAGTCCGAAGCGTTCCTCTCGGAGATGGTCTCGGCCCAGCCGCTGCAAGGCGAACGCAACATGAGCATGGAGTCGCTGTACGAATACGGCAGCCGTGCCGGTGTATGGCGCATCCTCAAGTTGTTCAAGGCATTCGATATTCCGCTGACGATTTTCGCCGTGGCCATGGCCGCCCAGCGCCACCCGGATGTCATCCGCGCAATGGTCGACGCCGGCCACGAGATCTGCAGCCACGGCTACCGCTGGATCGACTACCAGTACATGGACGAAGCCCAGGAGCGCGAGCACATGCTCGAAGCCATCCGCATCCTCACCGAGTTGACCGGCGAGCGCCCGTTGGGCTGGTACACCGGGCGCACCGGCCCCAACACGCGGCGGCTGGTGATGGAAGAAGGCGGCTTTCTGTACGACTGCGATACCTACGACGACGACCTGCCCTACTGGGAACCGAATAACCCGACCGGCAAGCCGCACTTGGTAATCCCTTACACGCTGGACACCAACGACATGCGCTTCACCCAAGTGCAGGGTTTCAACAAGGGCGACGACTTTTTCGACTACCTCAAAGACGCGTTTGATGTGCTCTACGCCGAAGGCGCCGAGGCGCCGAAGATGCTGTCTATCGGCCTGCATTGCCGCCTGATCGGCCGCCCTGCACGCCTCGCCGCCTTGAAGCGCTTTATCGAATACGCAAAGGGCCATGAACAGGTGTGGTTCACTCGCCGTGTCGACATTGCCCGCCACTGGCACCACACCCACCCGTACACGGGGGCGGCCCAATGAGCGCCTTTCAAACACTGAAACCCTCGACCTTGAGCCGCGACGAATTTGTCGCAGCGTTTGCCGACATCTACGAACATTCGCCATGGGTGGCCGAACAGGCCTTCGACCTCGGCCAGGACCCTTCGATCGATCAGATCGAAACCCTGCACCAGCGCATGAGCGACATCCTGCTCGGCGCCGATCGCACCCGGCAACTGGCGCTGATCAATGCTCACCCGGACCTGGCCGGCAAAGCGGCCGTCCAGGGCCAACTCACCCAAGCCAGCACTGCTGAGCAAGCTGGCGCGGGGATTCACCAATGCTCGAGCGAGGAGTTCTCGCGCTTCACCGAGCTGAATGATGCCTACAAGGCCAGGTTCAAGTTTCCCTTCATCATGGCGGTAAAAGGCAGCAACCGGCATCAGATCCTCGCCGCGTTCGAAACGCGCATCCATAACCCGGCAGACGTCGAGTTCAACTGCGCACTGGCCGAGATCAACAAGATCGCGCTGCTGCGCTTACTGGCCCTCTAAACCACCGTCCCCAGCCACTTTACTCAAGGCAGACAAGAAGAATGAAAGCTTACGCCGCACCTTTCGAGAAGTTCGTCAACCTGGCCGACGCCCGTCTGGGCACCAAGATTGTTTCGGTGACCGATGACTGGTTCGCTGACGCCAACCGCCTGTTCCAGCCGACCCCGGCCGTGTGGAAGGAGGGCGTTTTCGACGATAACGGCAAGTGGATGGACGGCTGGGAGTCGCGCCGCAAGCGTTTTGAAGGCTACGACAGCGCGGTGATTCGCCTCGGCGTACCCGGCTCGATCAAGGGCGTGGACATCGACACTTCATTCTTCACCGGCAACTACCCGCCGTCGGCCTCGCTGGAAGCCTGCTTCCTGGCGTCGGGCGAGCCGGATGAAAACACCCCGTGGGTGGAAGTGCTGTCGGCCGTCGAGCTGCAAGGCAACAGCCACCACTACCACGAGATCAGCAACGGCGCGGCGTTCAGCCACTTGCGCTTCAACATCTACCCGGATGGCGGCGTGGCCCGTCTGCGGGTGTACGGCATTCCGTTCCGCGACTGGTCGCAGGTGGCTGACAACGAACAGGTCGACCTGGCGTCGGCGCTGAACGGCGGCCGCGCATTGGCGTGCTCCGATGAACACTTCGGGCGCATGAGCAACATCCTCAACCCCGGCCGGGGCGTGAACATGGGCGATGGCTGGGAAACCGCGCGTCGTCGCACGCCAGGCAATGACTGGGTGATCGTCGCGCTGGGCCACCCCGGCGAGATCGAGAAAATCATCGTCGACACCCTGCACTTCAAGGGCAACTACCCGGACACGTGTTCGATCCAGGGCGCCTTTGTGAAGGGCGGCACCGACAGCCAGATCGAAACCCAATCGCTGTTCTGGCGCGAATTGCTGCCGGCGCAAAAGCTCGAAATGCACGCTGAGCACTCGTTTGCCGAGCAGATCAAAGCGCTCGGCCCGATCACTCACATACGCCTCAACGTGTTCCCGGATGGCGGTGTAAGTCGCTTGCGAGTGCTCGGCAAGGTTTCGAAATAAGCGGTGAAGCCATTCGCGAGCAAGCCCGCTCCCACATTTTGAATTGTGAATACCTTCAAATGTGGGAGCGGGCTTGCTCGCGATGACGCCAGATCAAACAACACAGCACTCAGACAAGAAGACAAGAAGACAGCCATGCGCACACTGATGATCGAACCCCTGAGCAAAGAAGCCTTCGCGCCTTTCGGAGACGTTATCGAAACCGATGGCAGCGATCACTTCATGATCAACAACGGGTCGACCATGCGCTTTCACAAGCTGGCGACGGTCGAAACCGCCCAGCCTGAAGACCACGCCATCATCAGCATCTTTCGCGCCGACGCGCTGCAGATGCCACTGACCGTGGGCATGCTGGAAAGACACCCGCTGGGCAGCCAGGCGTTTATTCCGCTGCTCGGCAACCCCTTTCTGATCGTGGTCGCGCCACTTGGCGATGCACCTGTATCGGGCTTGGTCCGCGCCTTCGTCACCAACGGCAGGCAGGGCATTAATTACCATCGCGGCGTTTGGCACCACCCGGTGCTGACGATCGAAAAGCGGGATGACTTCCTGGTGGTTGATCGCAGTGGCACCGGCAATAACTGCGATGAGCATTTTTTCCAAGAGGATGAGCGATTGATCCTCGCCCCCCACCAATAAGAGAAGGCCGGATCACCCGACAACAAGGGTGACAGGCGAGAGGTAAAGACTGTGGAAGCACATCTGTTGGAATGGCTGAACCTTAGCGTGCGCTGGGTTCACATGATCACTGGCGTCGCGTGGATCGGCGCTTCCTTCTATTTTGTCTGGCTGGAAAACAACCTCAATCGCGTCAACCCCAAAGACGGCCTGGCCGGTGATTTGTGGGCGATCCACGGTGGCGGTATCTACCACCTGGAAAAATACAAACTGGCCCCACCGACCATGCCGGACAACCTGCACTGGTTCAAATGGGAGGCCTATTTCACCTGGATGTCGGGCGTCGCGCTGCTGTGCGTGGTGTTCTACCTCAACCCGACGCTGTACCTGCTCGCCCCCGGCAGCAGCCTCAGCGGCACCGAAGGCGTATTGCTGGGCATTGGCTCACTGTTCGCCGGTTGGTTCATCTACTCGTTCCTGTGCGACTCGGCGCTGGGCAAGCGCCCTGCCCTGCTTGGCCTGATCCTGTTTGTGCTGTTGATTACAGCCGCGTACGGCTTCAGCAAAGTCTTCAGTGGCCGCGGCGCTTACCTGCACGTGGGCGCAGTCATCGGCACCATCATGGTCGGTAACGTGTTCCGCATCATCATGCCCGCCCAGCGCGCGCTGGTGGCCGCAATCGCGGAGCAGCGCACGCCGGACCCGTCATTGCCGGCCAAGGGTTTGCTGCGTTCGCGGCACAACAACTACTTCACCTTGCCGGTGCTGTTCATCATGATCAGCAACCACTTCCCAAGCACTTACGGCAGCCAATACAACTGGCTGATCCTGGCAGGCATCGCCGTGGCCGCCGTGTTGGTGCGCCACTACTTCAACACCCGGCATAACAGCCAGAAGTATGCGTGGACGCTGCCGGTGGGCGCCTTGGCAATGATTTGCCTGGCGTATGTCACCGGGCCCAAGCCGGTTGCAGAAGTCGCAAAGGCGCCTGCCGCCATCGAGTACCAACCTCTACCGGAAACCGCGTTGGGTGGCGGCTTGAAGCCGGACGCACCGGCCGCGCCCGCAGCACCGGCTGCCGCACCTGCGCCTGCACAGGCGACGATTGATTTCGACAAGGTACATGGCGTGATCCAGGAACGCTGCGCCGTGTGCCACTCGGCCAAACCCACCAGCCCGCTGTTCAGCACCGCACCGGCAGGCGTGATGTTCGACACCCCGACGCAAATCCAGCAGCAGGCGGCGCGCATTCAAGCGCAGGCCGTGGCCAGCCAGATCATGCCGCTGGGCAATATCACTCAGATGACCCAGCAGGAACGGGAGTTGATCGGCACCTGGATCAACCAAGGCGCCCACACCCACTGAGATTGATCGTTCCCAGGCCGAGTGGGAACGATCGATTGCTGCCGCGCCCCATTTTTGCCCCACACGCGCACTAACAACGCACTTGAGCCAAGGCCTGGGAGCCAGTATTCTCCGCGCCCGCTCGAATCGACTCTAAAACAAACAGCGACTGTAAAAGCTGACTGCAGGGCCAATTAATCCTGGCCCAATGCCTGCGGCCAACGTGTACAAAAAACCCTCTGGACTCAACTGCATCAAGTGCAGGCGAAGAGGTTTTTTCGGCTTTTTGAACACCTTGGCGCAGCGCTTGCTAAAAGCATCAAAGCTGACCAATCAGACGATTTTTGCAGCGAACCAAAAGGCGCCATACCAGAGCGCCTGCGTAGAAAAATAATCCTAAACTTTGACTCGGGAGCAACCGAATGAAACCTATGTTGAAAGGCCTGATGTTGACAGGCTCGCTGCTGGCCGGTGGCCAAGCCGCGGCGAGTGACCTGTTGCAATGGCAGAACAACAGCCTGACGTACCTGTGGGGCAAAAACTTCACCATCAACCCACAGATCCAGCAGACGGTGACGTTTGAACATGCTGACGCCTGGAAGTACGGCGACAACTTTTTGTTTGTCGACCGCATCTTTTACAACGGCAAGGAAGACGGCAACGTAGGCCCAAGTACTTACTACGGCGAGTTCAGCCCACGCTTGTCGTTCGGCAAGATTTTCGACAAAGACCTGTCATTCGGTCCGATCAAAGACGTGCTGCTGGCGTTCACTTACGAGTTCGGCGAAGGCGACAACGAGTCGTACTTGTTCGGCCCGGGCTTTGACTTGAACATTCCGGGTTTTGACTACTTCCAGTTGAACTTCTACCAGCGTCAGACCGAGGGCAATCGCCCTGGCGACAACATTTGGCAGATCACCCCGGTCTGGGCGTACACCCTTCCCGTCGGCAACTCTAACGTACTGATTGACGGGTATATCGACTGGGTAACCGATAACGACAAGACTTCACGCGGTACTTATCACGCCAACCTGCACATCAACCCACAGGTCAAATACGACTTGGGTAAAGCGCTGCACTGGGGCGAGAAGCAGTTGTATGTGGGCTTTGAGTACGACTACTGGAAGAACAAGTACGGCATTCAGGACACCGGTGCTTTTGAGACCAACCAGAACACCGCAAGCTTCCTGGTCAAATACCACTTCTAACAGTTGATCACTGTGGCTGCAGGGTTGTGCCTGGATTTTGAGTGCATATCCGTTATTGAGGTTATGGCTTATATCGGTTGCGCTCTTACAGCGCCGCCTTTAGATCAAGATCACAATCAAAAGCAGGCGGCCAGAAAGCCGACCCAATCTCCCAAGCAGAATGCATTCAAACTGTGGGAGGGGCTTGCTCCCGATGGCGGTGGGTCAGTCAACTCATGTATCAACTGTATACTGCTATCGGGAG
>NZ_VUAZ01000250.1 GCF_009296165.1 Pseudomonas kitaguniensis
CGTCGAGGGCGCTTTGCACCGCCTCAAGCAGACGCTGGGCGTCCACTTGCTGCTCACGCACTACGCGGGCAACTTTGTCGTCACCGGCATATTGGAACGAGTCCTTGAGCATCTTGGCGATTTCGCCGTCGGTCAGGCCGTAGGACGGCTTGACCTGAATGCTGGCTTCTACGCCCGAGCCCAGCTCACGTGCAGCCACGCTGAGCAGGCCATCGGCGTCAACCTGGAAGGTCACGCGAATCTTCGCCGCACCCGCCACCATCGCCGGAATGCCGCGCAGTTCAAAACGCGCCAGCGAGCGGCAATCACTGATCAGCTCACGCTCACCTTGCAGCACATGAATCATCATGGCCGTCTGGCCGTCTTTATAGGTGGTGAAATCCTGAGCGCGGGCAACGGGGATGGTGGTGTTGCGCGGAATCACCTTCTCCATCAAGCCACCCATGGTTTCCAGCCCCAGAGACAGCGGGATCACGTCGAGCAGAAGCAGTTCGCCACCGTCACGCTTGTTGCCTGCGAGGGTATCGGCCTGGATCGCAGCACCAATCGCGACCACTTGATCAGGGTCGATTTCGGTCAGCGGCTGACGCCCAAAGGCTTCGGCTACCGCGTCGCGAACGCGCGGCACACGGGTTGAGCCACCGACCATGACCACGGCGGCAACGTCTTCCAGCTCGATAC
>NZ_VUAZ01000251.1 GCF_009296165.1 Pseudomonas kitaguniensis
GGTAATCCTGACTAAAGTACTAGGTCTTATAGTTGACTTAAATACTCGGGAATAGCATACTTGCTCCCATTCTGAAACACCTTGGTACTTGTCCATGAGACTGACTACAAAAGGCCGATACGCGGTAACCGCCATGCTTGACCTGGCCTTGCACGCGCAAACTGGGCCGGTGTCCCTGGCTGATATCTCCGAGCGCCAAGGCATTTCCCTGTCCTACCTCGAACAGCTGTTGCCAAATTGCGCCGCAGCAGCTTGGTTTCAAGCGTACGTGGGCCGGGTGGTGGCTATCAGCTGTCCCGCGACATGCAGGGCATTCAGGTAGCTCAGGTGATCGACGCGGTGAATGAATCCGTCGACGCCACCAAATGCCAGGGCCTGGGTGATTGCCACGCCGGCGACACCTGCCTGACGCACCACTTGTGGTGTGACTTGAGCCTGCAGATCCATGAGTTTTTGAGTGGTATCAGCTTGGCTGATCTTGTGACTCGCCGTGAGGTGCAAGAAGTAGCCCAGCGTCAGGACCAGCGCCGTTGCAACACCAAGGCGCCGCGTCTGGACAAGATTGAAGCGTCCGCCGTCGAGTGACAGCCGAAGAGCTAACGGCACGCCAGCCAGCCTGATTAGGAGAAAGTCCATGAAATTGCCTATTTACCTTGATTACTCAGCGACCACCCCGGTTGATCCGCGTGTCGCGCAAAAGATGAGCGAATGCCTGCTGGTTGACGGAAACTTCGGCAACCCGGCGTCGCGCTCCCACGTATTCGGCTGGAAAGCCGAGGAAGCGGTCGAGAACGCTCGTCGCCAGGTCGCCGACCTGGTTAATGCCGACCCGCGCGAAATCGTCTGGACCTCCGGTGCAACCGAATCCGACAACCTGGCAATCAAGGGCGCGGCGCATTTTTATGCGACCAAAGGCAAGCACCTGATCACCACCAAGATTGAGCACAAGGCTGTCCTCGACACCATGCGCCAACTGGAACGTGAAGGTTTTGAGGTTACCTACCTTGAGCCAACCACCGACGGTATCGTCACCCCGGCGATGATCGAAGC
>NZ_VUAZ01000252.1 GCF_009296165.1 Pseudomonas kitaguniensis
GCGTCCGGCAGCTGCGTCGAGACCGTTTACATTCCCCAGGGCAAACGCGGCACATTGTGCGTTTCGTCCCAGGCAGGCTGTGCCCTGGACTGCAGTTTCTGCTCCACCGGCAAGCAAGGCTTCAATAGCAACCTCACCGCCGCCGAAGTCATCGGTCAGGTGTGGATTGCCAACAAATCCTTTGGCAGCGTCCCGGCGACCGTCGACCGTGCCATCACCAACGTGGTGATGATGGGCATGGGTGAGCCGCTGCTGAACTTCGACAACGTGATTGCGGCCATGCATTTGATGATGGACGACCTGGGCTACGGCATCTCCAAGCGCCGTGTGACCCTGTCGACCTCTGGCGTGGTGCCGATGATCGATGAGCTGGCCAAGCACATCGACGTTTCGCTGGCGTTGTCGCTGCACGCGCCCAATGACGCATTGCGTAACCAATTGGTGCCGATCAACAAGAAGTATCCGCTTAAGATGCTGCTCGAATCGTGCCAGCGTTACATGGCGCCTTGGGGCGAAAAGCGTGTTGCTGACCATTGAGTACACTATTGCTCAAGGA
>NZ_VUAZ01000253.1 GCF_009296165.1 Pseudomonas kitaguniensis
TGCTCAACCTTGAGCAGGTCGCCCAGATCTGCGCCAGCAGGGTTTCCACTTCACCTTGTGGTGCTTCGTAACCACGGCTGAGCAGCGCGTCTTGGTCCGGCAGCGGCAGCGCCTTGCGGTCGACTTTGCCGTTGTTGGTCAGCGGCAGGTTGTCCAGGCGCACATACGCGGCGGGCACCATGTAATCCGGCAACTGCGCTTGCAGATGGTCGCGCAGTGCTTCGATTGCAACCGCATCGCGTTCAGTGAAATACGCCACCAAGCGCTTGTTTCCTGGCTCGTCTTCACGCGCCAACACCACCACGTCCTTGACCTGCGGGTGTTCGCCCAGCAAGGTTTCGATTTCACGAGCTCGATGCGGAAACCACGGATTTTTACTTGCTGGTCGTTGCGTCCCTGGTACTGCAAGGTGCCGTCGACACGCCACGCTACCAGGTCGCCAGTGCGGTACATCAGGCCAGCGTTGCTGAACGGGTCGGCGAGGAATTTCTCTGCGGTGAGGTCCGCACGGTTCAAGTAGCCCAACGCTACGCCTTGGCCGCCGATATACAGCTCGCCAGTGACGCCCACCGGCACGGGTTGTTGACGCGCATCCAGCACGTAGGCGCGGCTATTACCGACCGGGCGCCCGATAGGAATGCTGCCCTCGTCTGCCCGTTTGATTTCATAGGTGGTCGAGAACGTAGTGGCTTCGGTCGGCCGTAGCCGTTGAGCAA
>NZ_VUAZ01000254.1 GCF_009296165.1 Pseudomonas kitaguniensis
GGCTTGAGCTAACCAATCATGGGGCTGCCACACTCAGTCCACGCCCAACTCCACCAGCCCGGCGTTCAACCGCACCGGCCACACGCGCAGGCGCTGATCCGGCGCCTCGAGGCATTGGCCATCGTGCAAGCGATAATGCTGCTTGTAGATCGGCGCCGCCACCACCAGGTCACCCTTGATGCTGCCGACCAGCCCGCGACCGATCACGTTCGCCCCGGACTCCGGGTCATGGTTGTCGATGGCGTACAGGCGCTGTTCTTGCGCGCCCGGCAGGTAAAACAGCGCCACTTGCGCGCCGTCGAGCCACACCACTACGCCGGAGTTGCTCACCAGGTCTTGCTCAGTGCACACGCTTTTCCACGTGGCCAGGTTGGGCTGAATGTTGGATGAACTCATCAGGCAATCTCCTCGATGACGGGAATCAGGTTCAGTTCGCTCGCCATGATCGGGCGGCGCTGGCCACGCTCCTGAACAAAGTGGATGTCCGGGTCGGGGCGTTTGTCGTTGACGAAGGTGCGGAAGCGCTTGAGTTTTTCCGGGTCTTTGAGGGCGTTGGCCCACTCGCATTCATAGCGGTCGACCACCAGTTGCATCTGCGCTTCAAGCTCGGCGCCCAGCCCGAGGCTGTCGTGCAATATCACGTCTTTGAGAAAGTCGAGGCCGCCGTCGAGGCTTTCGCGCCATACCGAGGTGCGCTGCAATTTGTCGGCGGTGCGGATGTAGAACATCAGAAAACGGTCGATGTACTGGATCAGCGTGGCGTCGTCGAGGTCGGTGGCGAACAGCTCGGCATGGCGTGGGCGCATGCCGCCGTTGCCCGCAATGTACAGGTTCCAGCC
>NZ_VUAZ01000255.1 GCF_009296165.1 Pseudomonas kitaguniensis
CAGCCCAGCCAACACAAACCCTAGCGCTTAGGCAAATAAGCCGGCAAATAAAGCCCCACATACGCATCAAACACCCGCATGCCTTCCTCGGCCATGCGCGGCGTAATCTGCCCGTGCTGATGCACCGAGCGTGCATACACCCGGTCACTCAACTCCAGCGCCAATGCAAACACGTCGACATCGGTGGGCAGTGTAGGCACTTCGAAGTGACGATTGAACACGTCAACCATCAAGTCTCCCAACTCCAAATCATGCTGACGGTCCGCCTGAGTCACTTCGGTGAGACCGTGCTGCGCCAGGATCAACTGCCGTGCGGCCGCATCGTTGCTGTAGACAGTCAGCATCCGCTGCTCGACGATGTAGGACAGGTCACGCCAGTGCTTGAGTGAATCGTGGTCGATAGGCGCCTGAATGGCCGCGCGAAAAGCGCTGTGCACATCCGCCGTCAACGCTTCCAGCAACGCCGGCACACTGGCGAAGAAGTGATACACCGACGACGGGGG
>NZ_VUAZ01000256.1 GCF_009296165.1 Pseudomonas kitaguniensis
GTTGTGCAGTCAATTACGCGTGATTAACCATCGAGAGGGGGAAGAAAAGTGCGCGCATTCTCGCACGCCAGGCGTGAGGGCAAAGGCGCTTGGTCTGCAAATTGCCCTAACCCTTAAATAAAATCAGTTTTTCAAAAAAGATTTGACGGGTTTCCGGGGCGTCTATACTATTCGTCGCACTTGTCGGGCACAGCCTAGCACTGGTTACGAAAGTCGAGCATTTGTGTTGTTATGCAAGGCTTGCAGCACTTAGTTTGTAATCCTCCAAGAGTACAGATTAATCAGGCGCCCGTAGCTCAGTTGGATAGAGCATCCGCCTTCTAAGCGGATGGTCGCAGGTTCGAGTCCTGCCGGGTGCGCCATTAGGCAGCTTTGGCACAAGTAAGGTTTTATGGTGGGCGTAGCTCAGTTGGTAGAGCACGGGATTGTGACTCCCGTTGTCGAGGGTTCGACCCCTTCGTCCACCCCATATTTTAAAAGGCGCCAGATTAATCGTCTGGCGCCTTTGCTTTAATAGCTTCAAGCGCGGATGTGGTGGAATTGGTAGACACACTGGATTTAGGTTCCAGCGCCGCGAGGCGTAAGAGTTCGAGTCTCTTCATCCGCACCATTTAAAGCTTCGCCTTGCCCTCGGGTCAGGTGAGGGTCGACAAAGAAGCTGTATGGGTTCTTTGTTCATGCAATATGGTGGGCGTAGCTCAGTT
>NZ_VUAZ01000257.1 GCF_009296165.1 Pseudomonas kitaguniensis
TGACCTGCACGCCAAAGCCATCGGACTGTTCCGCGACCTGGCGCTGCCAGACCCGGAGCGCATTGGCCAACGCTACCCGCACCAGGTGTCCGGCGGGCAACTGCAACGGGTGATGGCCGCCATGGCGCTGATCAGCGACCCGCTGCTGGTGGTGCTCGACGAGCGACCACGGCGCTCGATGTGACCACCCAAATCGACGTGTTGCGTGCTTTCAAGCGAGTAGTGCGCGAGCGCGGCACCACGGCGGTGTACGTGTCGCACGACCTGGCGGTGGTGGCGCAGATGGCCGACCAGATCGTGGTGCTCAACGGCGGGCAAATCCTCGAACAAAGCGCCACCGCGCCGCTGCTCAAGGCCCCGAGCCATGCATACACGCGCAGCCTGCTGGCCGCCGCGCGCCCCGACACCAACATTCGGCCGCGTGCGGCGTTGCCGAAGAAGTGCCGTTGCTGACCATCAGCAACCTCACAGCCGGCTACGGCAACAAAAACCTGCAAGGCATGCCGTCGATTCGTGTACTCGAAGACATCGACCTCAACGTACGACGCGGCCAGGCCATCGGCGTGATCGGCGAGTCGGGCTCCGGCAAATCCACCTTGGCGCGTGTGGTGGCGGGGCTGCTGACCCCGGCCCTCGGTAAGCTGACGTTCGACGGCCAGCCGTTGGGCGGCAGTTTGTCCGAACGCACCCC
>NZ_VUAZ01000258.1 GCF_009296165.1 Pseudomonas kitaguniensis
CAGGCGTCGGTAATGGAGGGTTAGAGCTGGAACTTGCTGACCAACGTATTGAACGAGGTGGCCAGGCGCGACGAGTGCTTGGCTGGAGGCGTTGGTCTGGTGGGCGCCGGCGGCGGTCTGGGTCGACAGGTCCTGGATGTTAAGCAGGTTGCGGTCCACTTCGCGCGCCACTTGGGCTTGCTCTTCGGAGGCGGAGGCGATCACCAGGTTGCGCTCGTTGATTTTCGACACGCTGGCAGTGATTCGCTGCAGCGCTTCGCCGGCGTTTTCCGCCAGGCTTTGGGTGTTGTTCGCCCACGTCAGGCTCTTGTTCATCGCGGCCACCGCTTCGTCGGCGCCAACCTGTACCTCGCCAATCATTTTTTCAATGTCGACCGTGGAGGTTTGGGTGCGATGCGCCAACGCGCGCACCTCATCGGCACCACCGCAAACCCTCGGCCTTGCTCGCCGGCACGCGCGGCTTCGATGGCAGCATTGAGCGCCAGCAGGTTAGTCTGGTCGGCGATGCCACGGATCACGTCAATCACCTTGCCGATCTCGCGCACCTGGTTGGCGAGGTCCACGACCGATTGCGTCGAGTCGTTGATCTCGACCACCATCGAACCCATGCCCGACACGGCCTGCTCCACTTGCTTGCGCCCATCCTCGGCTTCGGTGGTGGCCTGGCGGGACGCTTCCGACGTCGACACAGCATTGCTCGCCACTTCGTCTACCGCCGC
>NZ_VUAZ01000259.1 GCF_009296165.1 Pseudomonas kitaguniensis
GCTGGCTTGCCTGCGATGCAGACGCCGCGGTCTGGCAGGTACGCCGCGGCGATGCCATCGCAGGCAAGCCAGCTCCCACAGGAAGCAGGGCTAGGCCAAGTCTTGCAAAACGGCCGTTATCTTATAGCAAAACGGCGACCAGAGGCCGCCGTTTAGTGCATTGCGCAAGTTTTTACACGGCCGTTACCGGCTGAGCCTTCACCGCAGGTTTTGGCAGCGACGAGAGGAACGCCATGATCAACGCCGCCACGTACGGCAGCGATTGCACCAGCAGCATCACCACCCAGAAGCGCATGTCATTGCTCGGCAGGCCTTGCACCAGGTAAATCCCCAGCGCCGCGCCCCACAACAGCAGCATGATGAACATTTCTTCGCGGCTTCGGAAATCGCGACCCAGAAGCCGTGGTTATCCGCATTTTTAGGTGTACGAAAGAACGGAAT
Source organism: Pseudomonas kitaguniensis (assembly GCF_009296165.1). GTDB lineage: Bacteria > Pseudomonadota > Gammaproteobacteria > Pseudomonadales > Pseudomonadaceae > Aquipseudomonas > Aquipseudomonas kitaguniensis. The sequence continues at coordinate 442 of NZ_VUAZ01000259.1, forward strand.
ACTGGTGGTGAAGAAGCCATACAACACCGCTTTCGCGATGGTGTGCGACAACGCCAACCCGGCCAGTGCTGCGCAGAACGCGTCCTTAAGGTTCACGCCCATCGCACGACGGTAGAGGAAGATGATCTTGCCCACCTTGAACACGAACAACGCCAGCGGCGGAATCGCGAAAATCAGCAGCGGCGGGTCGACACGGGTGG
>NZ_VUAZ01000026.1 GCF_009296165.1 Pseudomonas kitaguniensis
CGATACAAGCCATCACCCAAAGAACGGATATGCACGAAAACCCAAAGAACACCCCGAGCCCGTTTGCTGCGCGACAGCGCCACATCAAAGATGCAGTGGGGTCTCCCACAAAAGCGTTGCGGGTGCCTATGCAGATTTGTAGCGCGACAAATCCATGCAATATGTTGCTATCTGGCCCACCCCATTGAAACCACCGTCGCCGCGCCCCATCTAAGCTGCATACTTCCTTATGCAGGTGCCCCATGAGCGACCAGCAAGAATTCCCCGATCTAGACCTCAACGATTACGCCGACCCCGAAAACGCTGACCACGAAACCTCATCCAACACCGGCCTGGCCCTGCCAGGGCAAAACCTGCCGGACAAGGTCTACATCATCCCGATCCACAACCGGCCGTTCTTCCCGGCGCAAGTGTTGCCAGTGATCGTCAACGAAGAACCCTGGGCCGAAACCCTCGAACTGGTGAGCAAGTCTGACCACCACTCGCTCGCCCTGTTTTTCATGGAAACCCCACCCGACGACCCACGCCACTTCGACACCTCCAGCCTGCCGCTGTACGGCACCCTGGTGAAGGTGCACCACGCCAGCCGCGAAAACGGCAAGCTGCAATTCGTCGCGCAGGGCCTGACCCGCGTGCGCATCAAAACCTGGCTCAAGCACCACCGCCCACCGTACCTGGTCGAAGTCGAATACCCGCATCAGCCCACCCAGCCGACCGATGAGGTCAAGGCCTACGGCATGGCGCTGATCAACGCGATCAAGGAACTGCTGCCGCTCAACCCGCTGTACAGCGAAGAATTGAAGAACTACCTCAACCGCTTCAGCCCCAACGACCCGTCGCCGCTTACCGACTTCGCCGCCGCGCTGACGTCGGCCACCGGCAACGAGTTGCAGGAAGTGCTGGACTGCGTGCCCATGCTCAAGCGCATGGAAAAAGTCTTGCCGATGCTGCGCAAAGAAGTCGAAGTCGCGCGTCTGCAGAAGGAAATCTCCGCCGAGGTGAACCGCAAGATCGGCGAGCATCAGCGCGAGTTCTTCCTCAAGGAGCAACTCAAGGTTATCCAGCAAGAGCTGGGCTTGACCAAAGATGACCGCAGCGCTGACGTTGAGCAGTTCGAGCAGCGCTTGGAAGGCAAAGTGCTGCCGGCGCAGGCGCAAAAGCGCATCAATGAAGAAATGCACAAACTGTCGATCCTGGAAACCGGCTCGCCGGAATACGCCGTCACGCGCAACTACCTGGACTGGGCCACGGCAGTGCCGTGGGGCGTGTACGGCAAGGACAAACTCGACCTCAAACACGCGCGCAAAGTGCTGGATAAGCACCATGCGGGCCTGGACGACATCAAAAGTCGCATCCTCGAATTCCTCGCGGTGGGCGCCTACAAAGGCGAAGTCGCTGGCTCCATTGTGTTGCTGGTAGGCCCGCCGGGCGTGGGCAAAACCAGCGTCGGCAAATCGATTGCCGAGTCGCTGGGGCGGCCGTTCTACCGTTTCAGCGTCGGCGGCATGCGCGACGAGGCCGAAATCAAGGGCCATCGCCGTACCTACATCGGCGCCCTGCCGGGCAAGCTGGTGCAGGCGCTCAAAGATGTGGAAGTGATGAACCCGGTGATCATGCTCGACGAGATCGACAAGATGGGCCAGAGCTACCAGGGCGACCCGGCGTCGGCGCTGCTCGAAACCCTCGACCCGGAGCAGAACGTCGAGTTTCTCGACCACTACCTGGACCTGCGCCTGGACCTGTCCAAAGTGCTGTTCGTGTGCACCGCCAATACCTTGGACTCGATCCCGGGGCCGCTGCTCGACCGTATGGAAGTGATTCGCCTGTCGGGCTATATCACCGAAGAAAAAGTCGCCATCGCCAAGCGCCACCTGTGGCCCAAGCAGTTGGAAAAAGCCGGTGTGGCGAAAACCAGCCTGACCATCAGCGACGGCGCGCTGCGTGCGCTGATCGACGGTTATGCGCGCGAGGCCGGCGTGCGCCAGTTGGAGAAACAGCTGGGCAAACTGGTGCGCAAGGCCGTGGTCAAGCTGCTGGATGAGCCGAAAACGCTGATCAAGATCGGCAACAAAGACCTCGAAAGCTCGCTGGGCATGCCGGTGTTTCGCAACGAACAAGTGCTGTCCGGCACCGGTGTGATCACAGGCCTGGCCTGGACCAGCATGGGCGGCGCGACCTTGCCGATTGAGGCAACGCGTATTCACACACTCAATCGCGGCTTCAAGCTCACCGGCCAGTTGGGTGATGTGATGAAAGAATCCGCCGAGATCGCCTACAGCTACATCAGCTCGAACCTGAAATCGTTTGGCGGTGACCCGAAGTTCTTCGACGAAGCCTTTGTGCATTTGCACGTGCCCGAAGGCGCCACGCCCAAAGACGGCCCGAGTGCCGGTGTAACCATGGCCAGCGCGTTGCTGTCATTGGCGCGCAACCAGCCGCCGAAAAAAGGCGTGGCCATGACCGGAGAGCTGACGCTGACCGGGCATGTGCTGCCGATTGGCGGCGTGCGTGAGAAGGTGATCGCGGCGCGGCGCCAGAAGATCCATGAACTGATCTTGCCGGAGCCGAACCGTGGCAGTTTTGAAGAGTTGCCGGAGTACCTCAAGGAAGGTATGACGGTGCACTTTGCCAAGCGCTTTGCCGATGTGGCGAAGGTGTTGTTCTGACAGTTTTGTAGCGCTTGGTCTGGCCCCATCGCGAGCAAGCCGAAACGTCGCACCGCCGCTCCCACATTTGATGTGTGAATACATTCAAATGTGGGAGCGGGCTTGCTCGCGATGGGGCCATGTGTCACACCGTGCCTCATCTTCGGTTATCCTCGCCCTTCATCGTGAATCAACGGAGACCCCATGACCGCTCCCCGCCTCCTTCTTCCCGCAAGCCTGGCCCTGCTGGCCGCGTGCGCCAGTGCGCCCAAGCAAAACGTCAGCGTGGACAACCAGAGCGCCTGCCCGCTCCAGCTTAAAACCGGCCAAAACCTGATTCTTACGTTGCCGAGCAACCCGACCACCGGTTATCGCTGGGCCATCCAGGATTCCGCCGGCGGCGTGCTGCGCGCGCTCAGCCCCGAGGTTTACACCAGCTCGGATTCCGGCGTGATCGGTGGCGGTGGCCAGTCGACTTGGCGCTTCCAGGCATTTGCCGCCGGCCAGGGCCGCTTGCGACTGACCTCCCAACAACCTTGGGAGCCGGAAGCCGAACCGGCTGAGACCTTCGATTGCGCCATCACGGTGAATTGATACGCCGGTGGGCATCATGGCGTCGGTGTTCGATCAGACAACCCGCGCACGCGAGGGCCAACTTGGCTAAAATGCCGGTCTTTCCTCCATCGTCGCCGGACCAGTCGTGAGCAAACAACCCGATCGCCTATTCGCCCAGCCCTTGCCCCAAGTGCCGGACTTCGCCTTTAACGAGGACGTGGTGCGGGTATTCCCCGACATGATCAAACGCTCGGTGCCCGGTTACCCGACCATCGTCGAGAACCTCGGTGTGCTTGCCGCGCAGTTCGCCCAGCCCAACAGTGTGCTTTACGACTTGGGTTCGTCCCTCGGCGCGGTGACTCAGGCCCTGCGCCGGCATGTGCGCACCGACGGTTGCCGGGTGATCGCGGTGGATAACTCGGCCGCCATGGTCGAGCGCTGCCGTGAATACCTCAATGGCCAGGACTCGATGTTCCAGGAGTTGCTGCCGGTTGAGGTGATCGAGGGCGACATCCTTGCGTTGCAGTTCCAACCGGCCTCGGTGGTGGCGCTGAACTTTACCCTGCAATTTATCGCCCCGGATCAGCGCCTGGCATTGCTCGCGCGCATCCGCCAGTCGCTGCTGCCGGGCGGGGCGTTGATCCTCTCGGAAAAGCTGCGCTTCAATGACCTTGAAGAGCATGCGCTGCTGACCGACCTGCACATCGCGTTCAAACGCGCCAATGGCTACAGCGAACTGGAAATTGCCCAGAAGCGCAGTGCCATCGAAAACGTCATGAAGCCCGACAGCCTTGAGGAACACCGTGAACGCCTGCTGGCGGCCGGGTTCTCGACAGTTGTGCCGTGGTTCCAGTGTCTTAACTTTGCCTCGTTGATTGCCTTGCCATGATTGATCTGTCCCCCCTCGCCCGACACTTGGTAGGCACGCCTTTGGCCGTTTGGGCTCAGGGCCTGCAAGCGCAACTCGATAGCAAGATGGAAAAGGGTCATGGTGACCTGGAGCGTTGGCAGAGCGCGCTGGATGCGTTGCCGGCGATCAAGCCCACCGAAGTCGACTTGCTTAACGACTTGGTGCTGGACACTGACTGCGACGACGCGACCCGCGCACAGATGCACACCGCGCTGATGGGGTTGAGCCCGTGGCGCAAAGGCCCGTTCAACCTGTTCGGTGTGCACGTCGACACCGAATGGCGCTCGGACTGGAAGTGGTCGCGGGTGGCGCCGCACCTGAATTTGCACGGCAAGCGCATTCTCGACGTGGGCTGCGGCAACGGTTATTACATGTGGCGCATGCTCGGCGCCGGCGCCGACAGCGTGATTGGCGTGGACCCAAACTGGCTGTTTTTCTGTCAGTTCCAGGCGGTGCAGCGTTACCTGTCGGCGCCCAAGGCCTGGCACTTGCCGTTCCCGTTTGAAGATTTACCGCCGAACCTGGAAGGCTTCGACACGGTGTTTTCCATGGGTGTGTTTTACCACCGCCGCTCGCCGATCGAGCACTTGCTGGCGCTGAAAGACTGCCTGGTCAAAGGCGGCGAACTGGTGCTCGAAACCCTGGTGGTAGAGGGCGACCAACAGCAAGTGCTGGTGCCGGAAGACCGCTACGCGCAGATGCGCAACGTGTGGTTCCTGCCCTCGGTGCCGGCCTTGATGTTATGGCTGCGCCGCGCGGGTTTCAGCGAGGTGCGTTGCGTGGACGTGAGCGTGACCACGGTGGAGGAACAGCGCGGCACGGCGTGGATGAAGTTCCAGTCACTGAGTGACTTCCTCGACCCTGCAGACCACAGCAAAACCATCGAAGGGCTGCCCGCGCCAATGCGCGCGGTCATCATCGCCAGGAAGTAGCCCATACCCCTGAAAAACTGCTGAGCCCCCTCCCACCTTTAAATACTCCGTGTGTTTAGAGTGTGGGCTTGGCTCGGCGGGCCTTGAAGAACTCGCTCAGCACCGCGCCGCATTCCTCGGCCAGTACGCCGCCTTCATACAGCACCCGATGGTTAAGAAAGCCCTGGGTGAAAAACTGCCCCTGGCTTTGCACGATGCCCGCCTTCGGCTCCAGTGCGCCGTACACCACCCGCGCGATGCGCGAGTGCACGATCAAACCGGCGCACATGCTGCACGGCTCCAGCGTGACATACAGCGTGCTGCCCACCAGGCGATAGTTGCTGATCGCTTGCGCGGCGGCACGAATGGCGACCATCTCCGCGTGTGCGCTGGGGTCGTTGCCGCTGATCGGGCAATTGAAGCCACGGCCAATGACTTCACCGTTTTGCACCAGCACCGCGCCCACGGGCACTTCGCCCAGCGCCGCGCCTTCAGCGGCGAGCACCAGCGCTTCGCGCATGAAAGCCTGGTCGCTGCTCCGGTCGATAATCGCTGCTGGGCGAACCTGGCGCATCACGCCACCTCGATGGCGGCCATCAGGCCGGTTTCCATGTGGTCGATCACGTGGCAATGGAACATCCACACCCCGGGGTTATCCGCCACCAACGCCACGCGGGCGCGCTCGTTCTTGCCCAGCAGGTAGGTGTCGGTGAAGTACGGGATCACCTTGTGCCGGTTAGAGGCGATCACTTTGAAACTCATGCCATGCAGGTGGATCGGGTGCTGGTATTGGGTCATGTTTTTCAATTCAAAAATGTAGCTTTTGCCCTTCTCAAGCGTGGCAATCGGGCGGTCGGCGCAGGTTTTATCGGTGATGTCCCACGCCTTGCCGTTGATTTGCCACAGGCTCGGCGGCTTGCCGTCATCCACCGACACGCTGCCCACCCACTCGAAATTGAAGTTGAGTTTTTCGGCATTCGCCAGGTCCGGCTCGGCAATCGGGTTGGCCGGCAGCGCCGCTGGCCATTCGCCAGGCGCGTCGGTATTGGCCACCGAACGGAAGGTGCCCAGACGCACCGGGCCGTTGCGGATCGACAGTTCTTCGCCCGCTGGCGGCGCCTTGATCGCCAGGCATATGCGCATGCCCGGCCCGAGCCAGTATTCCTTGCCCAGCGGGCGCGGCTCGACCGGGTTGCCGTCCAGCGCGTAGATCTGCGCCTCGACACCCGGAATGTTGAGGCGGTAGGTCAGGGTGTTGTCGAGGTTGAGCAGGCGCACACGGGTAATCTGCCCAGCGGGCAAATCAACCACCGCCTGCGCCACGCCATTGATCGTCGACAGGCGCCCGGCGGTGCCACCCCGCGCCGCCTCACGCGGCACGCTGAAGGCGACGAACGCGCCCTCTTCATCCACATGCCAACTCTTCAGGCTCAAGGTGCGTTCGTGTTTGAAACCGGTGGGCTCGCGCTCTTCGATGATCAGCGGGCCGACCAGACCACGGCCGAGTTCTTCGCTGCTGTTCACGTGCGGGTGATACCAGTAGCTGCCGGCGTCGGGCACACGGAATTTGTAGTCGAAATATTCGCCAGGCAACACCGGCAATTGTGAGACGTAGGGCACGCCGTCCATCTCCAGCGGCAGGCGAATGCCATGCCAGTGAATGGTGGTGGCGACCGGCAGGTGGTTGATAAAACGCACCCGCAGCCATTCGCCCTGGCGCACCCGCAACTCGGTGCCAGGCGCCGAGTGGCCGAACGCCCATGCTTGGGTGGTGTAACCGGCGACCAGTTCAACGTCCAGCGGCGCTGCGATCAGCTCGTAATCATGCCCCGCCTCGGCCTCGGCGACTTTCCCCAGCCAGTAGCGATAGGCGCCACCGGCGCCCACGCCAACGACGGCCAGGCCTGCAAGACCACCCAGGATTTGTCGACGGGAAAAAGTGTGGGACACAACTACCTCGCGTATCGGCTGCGGGCCTGAGACCCGCAAAGGGCAGATACGATACACCTGCAATCGCTAAACAGTAAGACTTCGCATTGCCAGATATGGGAGGGGCTTGCTGCCGATGGCGGCGTATCAGTCAAATCATCTGTACCTGACCGACCGCCATCGGGAGCACGCCACCTCCTAGCAAACTACAAATAACTATTGTTGTTTTTTGAAGTTTATCCAGGTGTGTGGCTTTTTTGTTTTGAGTGCATATCCGTTATTGAGGTTATGGTTTATATCGGTTCCGCTCTTACAGCGGGCCACTTTTGAACAGCGCAAAAGTAACCAAAACGCTCT
>NZ_VUAZ01000027.1 GCF_009296165.1 Pseudomonas kitaguniensis
AAGCCCGCTCCCACAAAAGCAAAGCACATCGGCTGTGTAGGCAAACGCCGCCTTTGATCTGCTTCAACCCCTCTTGTGATCTTGATAGATGCCCTAGCCTGCAACCCCCATCACAACCCCTCCAGCTCCGCCATCAAATCACTCAACCGATCCACCTTCTCCGCGCTGATCTCATTCGCTGCCAGCCCATCGATGTACTCGGCCAACTCCGCCACCGTGCTGCATTCGAACATCGCCCGCAGCGGCACATCCCGTTGCAGAGTTTTCTGCACGCGCGAGGCAATCTGCGTGGCCAGCAACGAGTGCCCGCCCAGTTCGAAGAAGTTGTCGTGCACCCCCACCTTTTCGACGTTCAGCACCTCGGCCCAAATGCCTGCCAAGGTCGTTTCCAACGCATTGCGCGGCGCCACGTAGTCCTGGTCATGCAGTTGACCCATCTCCAACACCGGCAAGGCGTTACGGTCGAGTTTACCGTTGGCATTCAGCGGCAGACGGTCGAGCCATAACCAGTGCAGCGGCACCATGTATTCAGGCAGCTCGGCGCGCAGGTGTTGCTTGATGCGGTCCAGCCGCTCACTTGCGCTCAGCGTTGCATCAGCCGCCACCAAATAACCCACCAAGTGCTTGCCGTTGACGCCTTCCTGCACGCTGACGGCCGCATCACGCACCTGCGGCTGCTCATGCAGGCGCGCCTCGATTTCACCCAACTCGATGCGGTAGCCACGAATCTTCACCTGATGGTCGATGCGCCCTACATATTCCAGCACGCCATCGCTGCGCCGACGCGCCAGGTCGCCCGTGCGGTACAAGCACTCGCCCGGTGCGCCAAACGGGTTCGGCACAAACACTTGGGCGGTGCGCAACGGGTCGCTGACATAACCACGGCCAACCCCCACACCCGCCACGCACAACTCACCGACGGCGCCTTGCGGCACCAGCGCGAGCTCGCCATCAAGCACGTACAAACGGTTGTTGTCAGTCGGTGTGCCGATCGGCAGATACGTGCCACGCGTCGACGCCAAATCAACGCGGAAGAACGCCACGTCATCCGAGCATTCCGCCGGGCCATACGCATTCACCAGGCCTATTTGCGGGTAACGCAACAACCACTGATGCGCCAGCTCAGGCGGCATTGCTTCACCGGTCGGCAACATCCAACGCAAGCCGGTAAGGCTCATGTGTTCCTCGGCGAGCATGCCCTGAATCAGCGACGGCACGCTCTCCAGCACGCTGATGCCTTGCGCCTGAACATGCGCCAGCAAGCCTTGCGGGTCATGCGCAACGGTGTTCGGCACGATGGCCACGCGGGCGCCAAACAGCGGCGCGGCGAGGAACTGCCACACCGAAATATCGAAGCTTTGCGAGGCGGTCTGCGCGATCACATCGGCGTCGCTCAAATCGAGGTACGGCCGCTTGCTCAACTGGTTATTAAGCATGCCGCGCTGTTGCACCATCACGCCTTTGGGCAAGCCGGTGGAGCCCGAGGTGTAGATCACATACGCGAGGTTATCCGGGCCGCTATAAACACCGGGGTTTTCACCATGGCCAGGCACTTCCTCCCACACCAGCAACTGGCAGTCGCTGCCTTCGAGCAGTTCAATGGCCTGCTCACGGCACGCCTCGCTGCACACCAGCAACGGCGTTCGGCTCAGCTCGATAATACGGCTCAAACGCTGGCTCGGCAGGCCAGGGTCGAGTGGCAGGTAACCGGCACCGGCCTTGAAGCTGCCGATGATCATGCCCAGCAGGTCGAGGTTACGCTCGGCCAACAACGCCACCGGTTGATCCAGGCCCACGCCCGCCGCGATCAACGCGTGGCCCAGCCCGTTACTGCGCCGGTTCAACTCGGCATAGGTCCATTGCTGATCGAGGCAACTGGCGACGATGCGCTGCGGATGCGCGGCCACTTGCGCTTCAAACAACTCGATGTAACTACGCTCAAGCGGGTAGTCATGCTCGCTCTGGTTGCAGCCATGCAACAGAAACTCACGTTCTTGCGCGCCAATCAACGGCAGGTCGGCCATGTCGCCATGGAAGCCCTGCACCAGCGCCAGCAGCAGGCGCTTGAACTCGCCGAGCATGCCTTGCACGGTGGTTTCGTCGAAGTAACGCTGGTCGTACGACAGGTGCAGGCCCAACTCATCGCCCGGATAACACACGGCCGTCAGCGGGAAGTTAGTGTGGGTGCGGCCCGAATCCGAGGTCGCATTCAGGCTTTGCGCGCGGTCGAGCACCGAGACTTCTACCGGTGCGTTTTCAAACACGAACAGGCTGTCGAACAGCGGCTGGCCCTTGGGCAATTCGCTGAGTTCCTGCAGCGTCACCAACGGCACGTATTCGTACTCGCGCAGCTGCATGTTGCTGTCGAGCAAGCCGCTCAGCCACTCGCGCACGCTGCAACGCTGGTCGTCTTCGGGCAGTTTGACGCGCAGCGCGATGCTGTTGATAAACAGGCCGACGGTGCGTTGCATTTCGGGCATTTCAACCGGGCGACCGGCCACGGTGACGCCGAACAGCACGTCACGCTCGCCGCTCAAACGGCGCAGCACCAACGCCCATGCGGCCTGGGCGAAGGTGTTGACGGTGAGCTGATGGGCTTGGGCCAGTTCACGCAATTGCGCGCCGTCGCGTGCCTCCAGGCGGGTGTAACAATCGCCCACCAGCATGCCGCCGCTGTGGCCTGCGTGTTCACGCAGGAACGGCCGGTCGCTCGGGATCGGCGTGGTGCGCTCAAAACCTTGCAGGTTCTGCTGCCACCATTCGCGCGCCTGGGTGAGGTTCTGGCGTTGCAGCCAGGCGATGTAGTCGCGATAGCGCGGCGGCGTGGCCAACTGCGCCTCGCGGCCTTCACCGAGGGCCATGTAAATGTCGAAAAAATCATTCATCAGCAGCGAACGGCACCAGGCATCGATGAGGATGTGGTGGTTGCTCATCATGAACCAGTAGCTCGCTTCAGCCACACGAATCAGGCGCAGGTGGAACGGAGCCTGGTTGAGCAGATCGAAGCCGGCTTCACGCTCGGCCTTGAGCAGCGCTTGCAGGCGCGGTTCGTGTTGGCTGTGCGGGTCGGCGCTCCAGTCCAGGTAGTCAATCGGGGGGCTGCCGGGTTTGTGGATCACTTGCAGCATGTTTGCGCCGACGTTCCAGCAGAACGACGCGCGCAAGGCTTCGTGGCGTGCGATCACGGCCTGCCAGGCTTGAGCGAAACGTTCTGGGTCCAGCGCGCTGTTGATGCGGTAACGGTCCTGCATGTAGTAGAGGCCGGTGCCCGGTTCCAGCAGCGTGTGCAGCAGCAGGCCTTCCTGCATCGGGGTCAGCGGGTAGACGTCTTCAATCACGCTGGCCGGCACCGGCAAGGCATCCAGTTGTGGCTGGGTCAGGTGCGCGAGCGGGAAGTCGGACGGCGTGAGGCCGCCGGCATCTTCCTGCAAGCAATGCGCGATCAGGCTGTGCAGTTCAGCCACGTAGGCATCCGCCAATGCGCGGATGGTCTGCGGGTCATGCCGTTCGCGGCTGAAGGTCCAGCGCAGCACCAGTTCACCGCCATACACCTGGCTGTCGACGCTCAACTGATTGGGCAGCGGCGCGTGCGGGTCATGCGCTTGGCCTGCAGACTCATCGAGTGGGTGAAACAGCGCATCGGCGCCGAAACTCTGATCGAACTGGCCAAGGTAGTTGAAGGTAATATCGGCGCCCGGCAGTGCGGCCATGCTGTGTTTGCACAGGTCGTCTGCCAGGTAACGCAGCACGCCGTAGCCCAAGCCTTTGTGCGGCACACCACGCAGTTGCTCTTTGATTGCCTTGATCGATGCGCCCTGCTCCGCTAACGGCGTCAGGCGCAATGGATAAGCACTGGTGAACCAGCCGACGCTGCGCGTCAGGTCGATGTCATCGAACAGGCTTTCGCGGCCATGCCCTTCGAGTTGGATCAACGCCGAGTCGTGGCCGCTCCAGCGGCACAGCACGCGGGCCAGCGCGGTCAGCAGCAAGTCGTTGACTTGGGTGCGGTAGGCACTCGGCGCCTGTTGCAACAACTGGCGAGTGTGCTCGGCGCTGAGGCGCACGCTGAGCGTGTCGGCATCACGGTTGCGCAGTGAACCGTGCGGGCGATCCACCGGCAGCCTGACCGCAGGCCCGGCCAATTGGCCTTGCCACACACTCAACTCTTCGCGCAGCGACTCGCTGCCGGCATACGCTTGCAAACGCGCGGCCCAATCACGCAACGCGCTGGTCTTGGCCGGAAGGCTGACAGACTGGCCGTCGCTGAGTTGGCGGTAAACGCTTTGCACATCCTCCAGTAATACGCGCCAAGACACGCCGTCCACCACCAGGTGATGCACCGCGATCAGCAGGCGTTGCTGGCCTTGTGGGCCGTCGACCAGCAAGGCGCGCAGCAACGGGCCGTGTGCCAGGTCGAGGCTGCGTTGGGTGTCGGTAAACAGCGCGGTGCACTGCGCCATATCACGCACCTGCGCTTGCATCAGCACACTGCCTTCGGGCACGGCCAAATGCTCGGCGTGCCATTGCGCATCGCGCTGGGTGAAGCTCAGGCGCAACGCATCGTGGTGTTCCAGCACCGCCCACAGGGCTTGCTCCAGGCGATGCGGGTCGAGCAGTTGCAGGGGTTGCAGCAGCAACGCCTGGTTCCAGTGCTGACGCGCCGGGATGTCGGTGTCGAAGAACCAATGCTGGATCGGCGTAAGGCCCGAAGGCCCGGTCAACAGGCCTTGCTCGGCGCTGAACTGCTCGCTGCGGGTGGCCACGGCGGCCAGGGTTTGCACGGTCTGGTGCTGGAACAAATCGCGCGGGCTGAAATGAATCCCGGCCTGCCGCGCACGGCTGACCACCTGGATCGACAGGATCGAATCGCCGCCCAGTTCAAAGAAGTTGTCGTGCAGGCCGACTTGCTGCACGTTCAACACGGCGCACCAGATGGCCGCGAGGCTTTGCTCCAGCGCGTTGCGTGGCGCGACGTAGTGTTGGCGGTTGGCCTCGGGGTCGGGTTGCGGCAAGGCACGCCGGTCGAGCTTGCCGTTGGCGGTCAGCGGCATGCTGTCGAGCACAATCAAGTGCGCGGGCACCATGTAGTCGGGCAACTGTGCCTTGAGGTGCGCCTTCAGCGCATCACGCAAAGTGACGTGGTCGGCGTCGCTGACCAGGTACGCCACCAATTGCTTGCCACTCGGCGAGTCCAGCGCCAGCACTACCGCTTCGCGCACCGCCGCGTGTTCCAGCAAGCGCGTTTCGATTTCACCCAGCTCGATACGGAAACCGCGAATCTTGACCTGATGGTCGATACGGCCCACGTACTCCACCAGGCCATCGGCGCGTTGACGCACCAGGTCGCCGGTGCGGTACAAACGCCCGCCATTCGCGGCAAACGGGTCGGCAACAAAACGCTCGGCGGTGATGCCCGGACGCTGGTGATAGCCCTGCGCCAGGCCGGCACCGCCGATGTACAACTCGCCGGTGGCACCGTGCGGCACCAGCGCCAGGTCGGCGTCGAGAATGTAGCCCGTGCGGGCACCAATAATGCTGCCAATCGGCACGCTGCTGGCGCCTTCTTCCAACTGTTCCGGCGCCAGGCTGGCCAGCGGCATCACCACGGTTTCGGTGGGGCCGTAGGCGTTGAAAAACACCGTAGGCTGGAACGCTGCGCGAATGCGTTGCAGGTGTTCGCCGGTCAAGGCTTCGCCGCCGGTGATGCACATGCGCACCGGCAGGGTCTGCTGCTGAGTCGCCAGCCATTGCGCCAACTGGCTGCCGTAGCTCGGGGTAAAGCCCAGAATGTTGACGCGATGCTCGCGAATCAACCCGCAGATTTCCTCGGCGTCCCACTGGCCCTGAGCACGCAAAACCACCTGCGCACCGCTGAGCAACGGCACCAGCAAACGCTCGGTGGCCGCGTCAAAGTTGATCGAATAAAAGTGCAGCTCGCAGTCGTCAGGGCGCATGCCGAAGCGCTGGATAACGGCCTGGCAATGCATGGCGATTTCAGCGTGGTTCACCACCACGCCTTTGGGCTTGCCGGTGGAGCCGGAGGTATAGATCAGGTAAGCCTGGTGTTGCGGCAGGCTGATAAACGGCGGTTCACTCGCCGGGTAATTCGCCAGCACCGGCGAGTCATCTTCCAGGCACCAGCACGCCACATTCACTGGCAGCTCACCCAGCGCCTGGAACATCGCCGCGTCGCTGAGCAACAGGCCGATGTCGCTGTCTTCGATCATGTAATGCAGCCGGTCCAGCGGGTATTCCGGGTCCAGCGGCACATAGGCGCCGCCGGCCTTGAGGATCGCCAACAGGCCGATAACCATTTCCAGCGAGCGTGGCAGCGCCAAGCCGACGCGCACCTGCGGGCCGACGCCGCGCTCACGCAGCATCCAGGCCAAACGGTTGGCGCGCGTGTCCAGTTCACGGTAGCTGAGGGTCACGCCGGCAAAGGTCAACGCAGGCGCATCGGCACGCGCCTGCGCTTGCTGGCTGAACAGTGAATGGATGCACTGGTCGAGGCGATGCTCGCCGGGCTCGGCGCCCAAGCTGTGCTGCAACGCACGTTGCTCGGTGGTGGTGAGCAACGGCAGTTCGCTGAGGCGTTGCTCGGGGCTCGCGATCAACGCTTCAAGCAGGTTGCGCCAATGTTCAGCCATGCGCGCAATGCGCGGCTCATCGAACAGGTCGGTGCTGTACGTCAGGCAGCAACCCAGGCGATGGTCGAGGTCGGTGACTTCCAGGTTGAGGTCGAATTTGGTCGCACGCGCATCGTTGGCCAAATACTCGACGGCCATGCCGGCGAGTTGGCGGCTTTGCTGGAATTCCCAGCGCTGCACGTTGCACATCACTTGGAACAACGGGTTATACGCCGCGCTGCGCGGCGGTTGCAGCGCTTCCACCAGATGGTCGAAGGGCAAGTCCTGGTGGGACTGACCTTCGATCACGGTGTGGCGTACCTGCTCGAACAACTCAGCCACTGTCATCTGCCCGGTCAGTTGGCAACGCAGTACTTGGGTGTTGAGGAACGCGCCGATCAGCCCTTCGCTTTCCGGGCGAATGCGGTTGGCCACCGGCGCACCGATGCGCAGGTCGGTCTGGCCGCTGTAGCGGTAAAGCAACACGGCCAGGGTGGCGGTCATGGTCATGAACAAGGTCAGGCCACGTTCGGCATTGAAGGCACGCACGCGGGCGGCCAGCTCGTCGCTCAGGTCGAAGCGGTACAGCTCGCCCTGGTGGCTTTGCACCGGCGGCCGTGGGCGGTCGCCGGGCAGTTCGAGCAACGGGTGTTCGTCGCCCAGTTGCGCGGTCCAGTAGTCGAGTTGACGCTGGCGCTCACCCGCCTCCAGCCACTCACGCTGCCACACGCTGTAGTCGAGGTACTGCACCGGCAACGGCGCCAGCGGCGACAAGCGTTCATCAATAAAGGCCTCGTACAATGCGCTGAGTTCACGCGCAAAGATGTCCATGGCCCAGCCTTCGGTGACGATATGGTGCAGGGTCAGCACCAGGTAATGCTCGCGCTCGCAGGCTTTGACCAGGCATGCGCGCAGCAACGGCCCGGTTTCCAGGTTGAAGGGCGTGTGGGCTTCATGGTCGGCGAGTTTTTGCAGGCGCTGTTGACGCTCGGCGTCATTCAGCGCCGAAATATCCTGCCAGTCCATGCGCAAGCCGGTTTGCGCAGAGACCCGCTGATACGCCACACCGTCGACGCTTGGGAAGGTGGTGCGCAGGGTTTCGTGGCGCATGATCAGCGCTTGCAACGCCGCCTCGAAACGCCCCACATCGAGCACCCCGCGCAGGCGCGCCATGCCGCCGACGTTGTAGGCCGGGCTGTGCGGTTCCATCTGCCAGAGGAACCACATGCGTTGCTGCGAATAAGACAACGGCACCGGCTGGCTGCGGTCGACCCTGGCGATTGCGCTTTGCTGGTTGCGCAGGCCCGAGGCCTGGATCAGCCCGACTTGCTCGGCAAACGCCGCCAGCTCGCTGGCCTCGAACAAGGTGCGCAGCGGCAGTTCGACGTCACACACCTGACGGGTGCGCGAGATAATTTGCGTGGCCAGCAACGAATGGCCGCCGAGGGCGAAAAAGTCGTCACGCAGGCCGATGCGCGGCAGGCCGAGCACTTCGCGCCAAATCGCGGCGATTTGCTGCTGCAACGCGGTTTCAGGTTCAACGTGTTCGCGGGTTTGCCACAGCGGTTCCGGCAATGCGCGACGGTCAAGTTTACCGCTTGGGCTGAGGGGCATCGCGTCGAGACGCATCAACTGTGCAGGCACCATGTAGTCCGGCAGCTCGGCGGCCAGGGCGGTTTTGACTGCCTGTGCGTCCAGCTCAAGCGTCGCGGTGTAATAGCCGATCAGTTGCGCATCACGCACCAACACCACGGCTTGGGCGATACCGGCCATGGCCAAAAGGCGCGCTTCGACTTCTTGCGGCTCGACCCGAAAACCGCGCAGCTTGACCTGCTGGTCGAGGCGGCCGAGGTATTCGATTACCCCGTCTGCGCCCCAGCGCACACGGTCACCGGTGCGGTACAGGCGCGCGCCCGCCGCGCCCAACGGGTCGGCAACAAAGCGTTCGGCGGTCAGCCCGGCGCGGCCCAAATAGCCGCGTGCCAGGCCGATGCCGCCGATGCACAGCTCACCGGGCACACCGGCAGGCTGCGGGTTGAGTTGCTCGTCCAGCACGCGGCAGATCACATTGCCCAGCGGCCGGCCAATCGGCGAGCGCTCGCCATCCTCGGCGGTGCAGTGCCAGTGGGTGACGTTGATCGCGGTTTCCGTCGGGCCGTAACGGTTATGCAATTGCACCGCCGGCAAGCGCGCCAGCACGCGGTTGCGCAACTCGGCGGGCAAGGCTTCGCCACCCGAAAACAGGCGGCGCAGGCTGGTGCATTCGGCCGCCTGCGGCTCGTCGATAAACACCTGCAACAGCGGCGGCACAAAGTGCAGCGTGGTCACGCCAAAGTCTTGCACCAACTGCGCGATGCGCTGCGGGTCACGATGCTCGCCGGGGCCGGCCAGCACCAGCTGGCAACCGGTGATCAGCGGCCAGAAGCATTCCCACACCGACACGTCAAAACTGATCGGCGCCTTTTGCATCAGCACATCGCTGTCGTTCAGTTGGTAAGTGGCCTGCATCCATTGCAGCGCTCGGCCAGCGCCGCGTGCGTGTTGCCCACGCCCTTGGGTTGGCCGGTGGAGCCGGAGGTGTAAATCACGTACGCGAGGTTGTCGCCGTGCAGGTGCAGGCCCGGCGGCTGGGTCGGCCAACTGTCGAGGTGCAGGCTGTCCATGGCGATCACGCACACGCCGTCGGTGGCCGGTAACAGCTCAAGCAGCGAGTTTTGCGTCAGTAGCAGGTGCACGCCGCTGTCTTGCAGCATGTAGGCCAGGCGCTCGGCGGGGTAGTCCGGGTCGAGCGGTACGTAGGCGCCACCGGCCTTGATGATCGCCAGCAAGCCGACCAGCAGTTGCGGCGAACGCTCGGCGGCGATGGCCACGCGCACATCCGGGCCGACGCCTTTGTCGCGCAGGTAATGCGCCAGGCGGTTGGCTTGGGTGTGCAACTGGGCGAACGTCAGGCTGCCGTTTTGCCAAACCAGTGCGGGGTTATTCGAGGTGTGTTGGTTGAGCAGTTCGGGCAACCACACCTGCGCCGGGGTGCAAGGCGCTTCGCTGCACAGCTGCACTTCGCCTGCGTGCATCAGCTTCAGGTCGCCAATGGCGTGTTGCGGATGCTCGCAGACGCCTTGCAGCAGGCTGATGTAGTGCTCGGCCAAGCGCTGGATGGTTGCGCTGTCGAACAACTCATCGGCGTAATCAAAAGACAGGCTCAGGCGCCCGTTGCGGTCTTCTTCGCTGTGCAGTTGCAGGTCGAACTTGGCTTCGCGGCTGTGCCACGGCAGCTCGTCGGCAAGCATGCCCGGCAGGCGGCGCAAAGCGCTCAGGTCGCGTTGCTGGTGGTTGAACATGACCTGGAACAGGCCTTGTTCGCGGGCTTGCGGGAAGGCTTCCAACAGTTGTTCGAACGGCAGGTCTTGATGCGCCTGCGCACCCAACGCCGCGTGGCGGGTTGCGGCCAACAGCCGATCGAACGGCAGGCGCCCGTCCAGTTCGGCGCGCAGCACCAGCGTATTGATGAAAAAGCCGACCAAACCCTGGGTTTCCTGGCGCGGACGGTTGGCATTCGGCACGCCGATGCGTATATCGCGCTGGCCGCTGTAGCGATACAGCAGGCTTTGGAATGCCGCCAGCAACAGCATGAACGGCGTGGCTTGGTGGGCTTGAGCGGTTTGGCGAAGCGCCGCGCTGAGGTTCACGCTCAAGCGCACGCTGTGGCGCGAGGCGCTATGGCGCTGTTGCGCTGTGCGTGGGTGGTCGGTGGCCAGGCTCAGGGTCGGATGCTCATCGCCCAACTGTTCCCGCCAATACGCCAGTTGCCGCTGGCCCTCACCTGCGGCCAGCCATTCACGCTGCCAATTGCCGTAGTCGGCGTACTGCAAGGCCAGTGGCGGCAGCGCGAGGGTTTGGCCCTGCGCGGCGGCGGCGTACAGGCGCGAGAATTCGTCGATAAGAACAGTCAGCGACCAGCCATCGGCGATGATGTGGTGCAGCGTGACCAGCAACTGGTGGTCTTCATCGTCCAGGCGCACCAGCGTTACCCAAAACAGCGGGCCTTTTTCCAGGTTAAACGAGGTGCGCGCCTGCTCTTCGCGAATCTGTAGCGCACGCGCTTCGCGCTCAGCCTCAGGCAGGTCGCACAGGTCTATAACGCGCAGGTCAAAGTCGGTGGTTGCATCGACGCGCTGGAACGCCTGGCCATCGCGCTCGTAGAAGCGCGTGCGCAGCGCTTCGTGGCGCTGGATCAGTTGCTCAAAGCTTGCGCGCACGGCGTCTTCGTCCAACTCACCGCGCAGGCGCAGGCCGCCGGGAATCGTGTAGGCGCTGCTGTGCGGGTCGAGTTGCCAAGTAATCCACAGGCGGTTTTGTGCCAGTGATTGCGGCAGCTCGTGTTGGCGCGACAGGGCGTGAATCGTGCCTTGAACAACGCCGCCGGCGTGCTGCAAGTGCGCGACATTCGCGGCAAACGCCGCCAGCGTTGGCGCTTCAAACAGCATGCGCAGGTTGAGTTCCAGGCCGAGGTATTCACGCAGACGCGCGACCACTTGGGTGGCGCTGATGGAGTTACCGCCGAGCAGGAAGAAGTGATCGTCAGCGGCGATCGTCGACACGTGTAATTGCTCGCACCAGATCGCCGCAATCTGCTGTTGCAGCTCGGTTTCAAGTGCCGCATCGCTCACCTGCACGCGCAGATCCGGGAACTGCGCATAGCTGTCGAGGCTGCCATCGGCGTGGCGAAGCGCACACGCCGAACGCTGCACCTTGCCGCTGGAAGTCTTCGGCAATGCGCCAGGGTTGAGCAGCACGACCACGCTCGGGGCTTGTTGACAGGCCTCGGCCACGGCTTGGCGGATGGCGTTGATCAACGCCTCGGACGGCAGGATTTTCTGCACGCTGCGGCTGATTTCTACAGCTATGCCAATGCCTTCGAGGCCTTGGTCATTCACCGCAAAGGCGGCGACACGGCCCTTGCGTACCGCGTCGATTTCGCGCTCGACGGTTTGCTCGATGTCTTGCGGGTACAGGTTGTGTCCGCGCACGATCAGCAGGTCTTTCAGGCGGCCGGTGATGTACACCTCGCCTTCGCGGATAAAGCCCAGGTCGCCGGTGCGCAGCCAGGTGCGGCCAGCCTGTTGCACAAACGTTTTGGCGCTGGCCTCGGGGTTGCGCCAGTAGCCATGGGCGATGCTCGGGCCGCTGGCCCACAGCTCACCGACGCAGTTGTCCGCCAGTTCGCTCAAGGTGTGCGGGTCGGCAATCAGCACCGCGTGGTCGGGCTGGTGGGTGCCGCAACTCATGATCGCAGCGCCCTGCCCCGGCTCGGCGCGGTTGCTGGCCAGCGCCTGGTCATCCACGCGCAACGCCGGGATGCCGTGGCCACGGCGGCCGCCTGCGACAAACAAGGTCGCCTCAGCCAGCCCGTAGGAAGCAAAGAAGTTATTCGCGCTGAAACCGCAGGCGGCGAACTTCTCGGCGAAGCGTTCCAGGGTGTCGAGGCGGATCGGTTCGGAGCCCGAATACGCCACGCGCCATTGGCTCAAATCCAAGCGTTCCAGCGCCGACTCACTGACCCGCTCGCTGCACAGGCGGTAGGCGAAATCCGGACCACCGCTGATGGTGCCGCCGTATTCGCTGATCGCTTCCAGCCAGCGCAGCGGCCGCGCCAAAAAGTACGCCGGTGACATCAGCACGCACGGCACGCCACTGAAAATCGGTTGCAGCAACCCGCCGATCAAGCCCATGTCGTGGTACAGCGGCAGCCAACTGACGATGACGTCATGCGGGTTCAGGTCGATGCCAAAACCGCGACGGATCAGCACTTCGTTGGCCACCAGGTTACCGTGGCTGACTTGCACGCCCTTGGGCAACGCGGTGGAGCCCGAGGTGTATTGCAGGAAGGCGATGTCGTCGGCGTGCAGTTCGGGTTCGACCCAGCCGCCGGCGATCTGTGCATCGAGGGTGTCGACGCGCAACACCGGCGGCGCGCCCTCAAGCTGCGCCAGGCCGTCGCCGAGGCTGGCGATGGTCAGCAGCAGGCGCGGTTCGGCATCGCTGATGATCGACAGCAGGCGCTCCTGGTGATGACGGCGAGTGGACTCGGGTGGATACGCCGGCACCGCAATCACCCCGGCGTACAGGCAACCAAAGAACGCCGCGACGTAGTCCGGGCCACTCGGGAACAACAGCACCGCACGGTCGCCCAACGCCGCATTGGCCTGCAAGGCCGCCGCGATGGTACGGGCGCGCTGGTCCAGGTCGCGGTAGCTGAGCAGCACCGTGTGCTCGGCGGTTTCGGCGAGAAAGCGCAAGGCCAGTTGATCCGGGGTCTGCGCGGCGCGACGTTGAAGAGACTGGACCAGAGTGCGGGGAAGTTCGAAGGCGTCCATCATGGGGTTCCTGCCTGAAATCGGCTTACGGGAAAATCGGCTACAAAAAATCGACAGCGCGGCTGTTCAGCCAGCGGCCACTTGCCGCGTCGCAACACTGCGCCAGCGGGCCAGGTGCTCCTCGGCATAGCGGCGCAGGCAACGCAGCACGGCGCTTTCGTGCTGCACGATGAAAAAGTGGTGACCGTCGAACATGTCGAGCGAAAAGCCGCTGGCCGCGTCCGCCTGCCAGTCGAGCAACTGGTCGGCGCGCACGCTGTCTTGCTTGCCGCCGAACACGTGAATCGGCATGCCCAGCGGCTCGCGCCGGCCGTAGTTGAAACTGCCGCACAGCAGGAAGTCGGCGCGCAGAATCGGCAGCATCAACTGCATCAACTCGGGGTTGGCCAGGGCTTCTTCGGCAGTGCCTTGCAGTTCACGCAGGCGGGCGATCAGTTGCTCATCGGATTTTTCGAGGGCGTATTCGCTGGCATCGCGGTGCGCCGGGCCAGCCGTACCTGAGGCGAATAACGCCAGCGGCGCGGGTGAACCGCGTTCACGCAGCGCATGCGCCAATTCGAACGCCAACAAGCCGCCAAGGCTGTGGCCGAACAAGGCGTACGGCGTGTTCAGGTCACGGCTGATTTCAGCCGCCAATTGCGCAGCCAGCGCCTTGATGTCGCGCTGCAACGGCTCATCCATGCGCATGCCGCGCCCAGGCAATTCAAGCGGGCAGACCTGCAACCAATCCGGTAAAGCCCGACGCCAACGCGCATACACCATGGCGCTGGCCCCCGAATAAGGCAGGCAAAACAGCCGCAGTCGAGTGGCGGCGCTCATCGCTTGAGGGCGCCAAACTGAAACACCTTGTATGCACGGTAAAAACCCATTTCGTCCTCCTGCGGGCGCTGATCCTTGGCCCTTCAGCTAACGGACCTGTCACCCATGAGAACGGACGGCGTCGGCAGATAATTAGTCCTTCACAGAAGCGAGACGGGGTTCACACCTACCGCTCAGGCATAAGATTAGTTCGTCTTCTCATTTGACAATCATTATCATTAAGCATAATTTGTTGCCCGATGTGTAGGAGGCTTCAGCACGGACGCCCTCCCCTAACCCATTTTGCGACCAGGTGATTTCCATGACGGAACAAGTATCCACAGGCAGGTGCGACTCACCGCTTCTTCAGGCATTCGTCGACAATCGTTTGATTCTGGTGAAGATCGCGGCCCGTATTACCGGCTGCCGCTCGCGCGCCGAAGACGTCGTGCAGGACGCGTATTTCCGCCTGCAATCGGCACCGACGATCACCTCATCGTTCAAGGCCCAACTGAGTTATCTGTTCCAGATTGTGCGCAACCTGGCGATTGATCACTACCGCAAGCAAGCGCTGGAGCTCAAATACTCCGGGACGGAAGAGGAAGGCTTGAATGTGGTTATCCACGGCGCGTCACCGGAAAACTCCCACATTAATTTCAACACGCTGGAAAACATCGCCGACGCGCTGACGGAATTGCCGCAACGCACCCGTTACGCGTTCGAGATGTACCGCCTGCATGGCGTGCCGCAAAAGGACATCGCCAAGGAACTCGGCGTATCGCCGACCTTGGTGAACTTCATGATTCGCGATGCGCTGGTGCACTGCCGCAAGGTCTCGGGCACACACAGCGACACGTTTGCACGGCGGGTCTGATCGCGGTTTGAGCGGGCTGTGGACTCAGTGCGGCGCCATCACATCGATGCGGTACGGCTCGAATATCTTCAACAGCTCCCCGCTGTCGCGCAGCCGCTTGAGCAGGTCGGCAAACACCGCACCGCTGATCGGCGCCTTGGGCCGCAGCAACGCGTAGTGGTGATACACCTGGTCAATGCGTTTTGAGACCAGAAACTGCCCAGCCATTTCTGCATTACGCGCCATGAAATCACTCAAGTACGAACGAGTAACCAGCGCGATGTCGGCACGCCCGCGCGCCACCATCAGCAGGTTGCTGTCATGCGAATAGGTCAACGTGGCGTTGAAATGGTCGGCCATGTATTTGGGGTCGGGGTTGAAGTTGGCGAAGGCGTAGTGATAGCCGCTGAACACCGCCAGACGCTTGCCGGAAAGGTCAGCGAAATAAAGCTGGTCGCGCCCTGGCTTACGCTCGGCGACGAACACTTCTGCATCCTCAAGGTGCATATCGACGCTGGTGTGCGCAATGTTCTGCCAGCCCCAGTCGGGGTTTTCGAAGATGGCCATGTCGACCCGGCCTTGCTCGAAATCCCGAAAGCGCCGCGGAATCGAGGTTGGCACCAGCACAAACTGGTAGTCGGTTTGCGCAGCGTTCAGCGCTTCTACCAATTGCGGCAATATCCCGGTGTCGGCGCCTTGCTCCGGGCGCACGGTATACGGCGGAAAATGCGCGGCGCCGATCCTCACCATTTGCGCAGCCGACGCCGGCATCCACGCTGCGCTGCCCAGTGCCCATAAAGTTAGTCCTGCAGCCAGCCGCCATGGCGAAAACATTGAGGCACACACCGTTTAATACTCTGAGGGCGATAAGCTAGGCGTTTTTGTCAGGTGAGACAACTTTTCACCGGTAAATTAATAGCTTGCGCCTTGATCCGCGTTAAAGGCGGGGCGCACAGCGTGCCAAGCGGCATGACCACGCAGAGCGTGGGCACTATCAATTGACGCGGAGATTGAATCAGCGCTGGGCGGAACTACAAGGCCGGGCTACGCTCTATCCCCATCAGGAAAGGATGAGTACGGGAACCTGCGCGATGCCTCATTGGCTGATTATTGACCTTGAAGCCACAACGGATGAAGGCGGCTGGCCCGTGACGGAGATGGAGGTCATCGAAATCGGCGCGAGCCTGGTAAACCGCCAGGGCCGCGAGCTGGATCACTTTCAGCGTTTTGTGCGGCCACTGCGTCGGCCACTGTTGACGCCGTTCTGCCGTCAACTGACGCACATCACCCAAGCCAATATCGACGGCGCGGCAGCGTTCACCGAGGTGTGGCCGTTGTTCGAACGCTGGCTGGGCCAGCATCAAAAACACCTGGAAGGCTGGGCCAGTTGGGGTGACTATGATCGCCAGCAACTTGAGCTCGAATGGCAACGCCATGGCTTGAACAGTGCGCTTGCGCAAACGCTGCATGTGAACCTCAAGCAGCGTTTCGCCAAGGCGCGGCGACTGGACAAACCGCTCGGGCTCAATGGCGCCCTGCAATTGGCGGGGATGCAGTTTCAAGGCCAGCAACATCGGGCGCTGGAGGATGCGCGCAATACCGCGCGCCTGCTGCCGCTGATTTTGCCGGTCTAGGCAGCTCCCCTGGCCTTGGGCATACTGGCCAACCTTTACAGACCCTGTTTCGAGGAATCGCCCATGTTTAAAGTCAACGAGTACTTCGACGGCACCGTCAAGTCGATCGCTTTCGGCACCGCAGAAGGTCCGGCGACCATCGGCGTAATGGCCCCGGGTGAATATGAGTTCGGTACTGACCAGCGTGAAATCATGCACGTCGTGTCCGGCGCCCTGACCGTCAAGTTGCCCGACGCCGACACTTGGGAAACCTTCGACGCCGGCAGCCAGTTCAATGTACCGGCCAACAGCAAGTTCCAGCTAAAGGTTGCGGTAGACACCGCTTACCTGTGCGAATACCGCGGCTAAGCCTTTTAACCACACAATAATCGTCCTCAGGCCAAAAGAGTACGCCGAGCTGAGCCGGAGCGTACTCTCACGGGAGTCTCCCTATACAGGATTAATAAATTTCGACGCGCACGTTAGAAAAATGTGTAGACGGCTAGATAGCCGGAAGATATCCAGCTATTTCAAAGCGTTCCTAGCTGGAAACCTCAATAACGAAACCGACTCGCCTGACGCCGTTTCGCTAACAGCAATAAGTTCAGCGCCCCTCGTCGTCTTGGTACTCGGGCTGCACATAATCAGGATTTTTTCGTTCCTGATAAAAAAGGGTTGCCGAATGAGTTTTTGGACGCAGCTCCACTTTTGATATGTCGTAGAAACACTTCGGATTGCTTGAATCAAATCCTTTTATCGACAGAAATTTTTCACGTGCGGCACTCTCGGTGATGTCAGTTCTCGGCAAGTCCAAGATAAATTCCATCATTCATTCTCCTGAAAGCTATCGCCCAGTCGAGATAACAGAGCTGCCTGGATTTTTGCACTCGGTTTAGAGCTTTCCAACTGTTAGATCTGACAGGTTTTAAGACCCATTCGAAATGCTTCCAGGATTTTGATAACCAATAATGAATGTGTTCGCCAAAGGTGCTTTCATATCAGAACTGATGAGGGATGGTGCCCAGAGGACCGCTCTTCGACAATAATGCCCGCCTTCCCAAAACGGGCATTTTTATTCCAGCACCGTCACCGGCATGCCGACTTCCAGGTGCCCCATGCCATCGTTGACCAGGTTTTGGCCGAACAGCACGTTGCCGTCCTGCTCGCGGTAAGTCTTGAGGGTGGTCAAGGGTTCCCGGTCCGCACTGCGTTCGCCGCTGACGGGGTCGAGGGTGGTGAGCACGCAGCGTGAGCAAGACTTGACCACGCGAAACTCAACCTCGCCGATGCGCACGCGCTTCCAGCCATCTTCGGCAAACGCAGCACTGCCTTCGATCACCAGATTGGGGCGAAAACGCAGCATCTCCATGGGACGGCCGATGCGTTGTGACAAGTCGTCGAGTGACGCCTGGCCGATCAGCAGCAGCGGGAAGCCATCGGCAAAGCCGACCTGATCGTCGTCCCGGCCATAACCGGCTTCGGTGCTGCGCGCCCGCGCAAGCGGCACGTGCACCAGGCGGGTTGGCTTGCCGATAAAGTCAGTGACCCACGCCGCCGCCGCATCGCCCGCATCCGGCACGCGCAACGTATCGCGCCAAATGGTCACACCGCGCAACTCGGCATCACTGCCGGGCAGAGCGACGTCCAGCGGCGCAACGCCTGAAGTACTCAGGGTCAGGCCACCGGCGCTGTGGTACAACGCCGACAACTGGCTCATCTTCGCCACCGCCCGCTGCGTGAGAAACCGCCCGCTGGCTTCGTCGACCAGCATCCAGCGTCGATCCCCGTCCAGCCCCAGTTTATCCAGGCCGATGCGTTGCAAAACCTCGGCCTTGGCGGACTTCAAGGGGTAACGGTATAGCGCGCTGAGACGGAGCATGAGCCTGCGTTCCTGAGGGTAAAAGCCGTCACCCTAAGCTCAAGCCGATGCTTCGTCCAGCATCAGGCGCTGACGCACCACGTCGACCAACTTGTCCGGCTGAAATTTGGACAGGAAGTTATCGCAACCGACCTTCTTCACCATCGAGTCGTTGAAGCTGCCCGACAGCGAGGTGTGCAGCACGACGTAGAGCCCACGCAGGCGCGGGTCATTGCGGATTTCGGTGGTGAGGCGGTAGCCGTCCATCTCGGGCATTTCGGCGTCGGTGAAAATCATCAGCAGTTTGTCGGTCATCACCTGGCCGCTGTCGGCCCAGGCTTTGAGCATATTCAGCGCCTTGAGGCCGTCGCTCGCAACGTGCATATTCACCCCGAGTTGGCCAAGGGTGTCACGCAGTTGCGACAGGGCCACATTGGAGTCGTCGACCAACAGCACTTCACGGCCGCGCGCGCGTTCCAGCACTGGGTCTTCGAGTTTTTCGCGGGAGACCTTGGCGTTGTACGGCACGATTTCGGCGAGCACTTTTTCGACGTCGATGATTTCCACCAACTGGTCATCGACCTTGCTGATGGCCGTGAGGTAATGCTGACGGCCAGCGCTCGCCGGTGGCGGCAGGATAGCTTCCCAGTTCATGTTAACGATGCGATCAACACCGCCGACCAAAAACGCCTGCACCGAGCGGTTGTACTCAGTGACGATAATCGTGCTGTTCGGCCCCGGCACCAGCGGGCGCATGCCGATGGCCTGGGACAAGTCGATCACCGGCAGGGTCTGGCCGCGCAGGTTGACCACGCCGCACACAAACGGATGGCGCTGGGGCATCAGTGTCAGCTTGGGCAGTTGCAACACTTCCTGCACCTTGAACACGTTGATCGCAAACAGTTGCCGCCCAGCCAGGCGAAACATGAGAATTTCCAGGCGATTCTCACCCACCAGTTGCGTGCGTTGATCTACAGTGTCGAGAATGCTGGCCATTAAAAGCTCCTGATGCGCTAAGGGGTTGTGCAGCTCAATTAAGCTTGTTAGCGATCATCGCCAACGAGAACGCGCCTCGCCTGTCAGGCCCAGCGTCTTTGAGTTCTGCGCGAGCAAGCTCTGCTGCTACGCTGTTTATCGGCCGTAAGCGCCAGAGCTTGACCCGGTAAAATGCCACGTAATCTCATTGATGTCACACTGACATCACGACCTACTGCAGAATCATCGCTCGACCTGAAAATCGACGCGAGGTTCCCCGCAGTAAGGGATTCCCCTATACGCAATCAGGTCTAACCTGATATTCGCAATATCTAATAGCCATTAATGTGACGCCATTCTCATTGCATGAATGGAGTCAGGCTTTTGTTTGCCATACCAAGCCCACGGCCCACGGGTCTTTCAGACTTTCACGTGGCGGCAACTGAAGTTGTGGAATCGCCCCCGATAACCTGGCTCCTGCGCAGCCATTGTGATCAATCTAATAAACGTCCTACTGAATTTTCAGAATTGGGCTACAAGCTTCAAACTTATTTCAGCGTTAGTTTTACGCCATTCACCCGGCGCGGCTTCTCATCGCCCGACCTTATGTTGCGGAGACTTGCACGATGAAAAGCGCAAATGAATGGCAAACTGCACTTCCCGAGTTTTTGCTGGAAGCCGAAATGCTCCTGGCCAAATCGCAGGAGTGTTTGAACCATCTGCATTTGATCCGCAACGACAGCGATGCCATCGACTGCATGAAAACGTGCCTTGCGAAAATCGCTGAAAAAGCCGAAGGCTTGTCCCTGCACGCGATCAGCCAATTCTGCCGGCTGATCGAATGCCCGATGACCAACGCCGTGAGCCCGATGCAGCTGCATGACCAGGCGCTAAATGCCTTGCATGACTGCCTGACGCTAGTGGCGTGGCAACTGGCTCTGATCGACCCCCGAACCGGCGAGCTGAGCCTGGACGACTGCGAACAAACCCGGCTGATTGCGGCGGTCATCGCGCAAATCCCACAAAAAGAAATCGGTCCGCACCGGGCGTTTATCAAGCGTTTTGAGTGCTGACCAGGTCGCATTTAATATCTTGGCTATCTAAAAACGACTATATGCCTGCGGGTTCAAACGGCTGCGCGGGCAAAACATATCAATTAGCCATCAGCGCTAAAAATGCTACACACCTACTTAATTAATACCCCTGCCGCCTTTGCACTCTGAGACTCTTTGAACCGGGATCAGGGCGCACGATGTTTGCCTGTTTAGTCAGCCTGTCACGCGAGTCGCCAGGCGACCAACGGTAATAGTAGTGGTACTATGGCCAGCGCGAAGTGGCTCAACTTCATCATGTATAAAAACGTTTCAACAGCGTATTCCAAACAAGGCCCGGTCATTCGCCGTGACCGGTCTTCCCGCAGCAAACCTCATTGGCTCCATCCGCTATGTACGCCAAACTAAAGTCGCTTATCGCAAGGTCCACATCGCGCAGCAATGCACGCAGCATGGTCCTCGTCCTGTGCCTTGGTTCGCTGCTGGTCAGCCTGTGGGCCTACAGCCACAGCGGACCGTTGCCGTTACTCATTTTGCTGCTCAACCTGGCGACCCTCGTGGTGCTGGGCTTGCAACAATGGAGCTCGCGCAAATCGATTAAATTCCAGCCGCAGGAACTGGCCGACCGCCTGCTGCAAGTGCAGGAAAACGAACGCCATCGCCTCAGCCGCGAGCTGCATGACGACATCGGCCAACTGCTGACGGCCGCCAAATTGCAAAGCGAATGGCTCAAGCGCCGCTTGCCACAAGACCTGCAAAGCCAATGCACGGTGCTGTGCAACACGCTGAATGAAACCCTGGCGAAGGTGCGCGACGTGTCCGCCATCCTCAACCCGCGCCAGTTGGCCAGCCTGGGCCTCGAAGCGAGCCTGCGCGCGCACCTGCTCAAAACCCTGGAAAACACCCCGGTTCACTGGAGCCTGGAATGCCGGCAACGGCTGACCGGTATCCCGGAAGAAATGGCGGTGGCGGCATTTCGTATCACCCAGGAAGCGGTCACCAATATGCTGCGCCACGCCCAAGCGAATAATTTGCGGGTACGCCTGCAACGCCTGCCCGAAGGCCTGTCGCTGATGGTGTTTGATGACGGCACCGGCTTTTTGCCTGCCGCCAACCCTGCTGCGCAAGGCCAACGGGGCATGGCCGGCATGTGCGAGCGGGTCGATCAGTTGGGCGGCACCTTGTCGGTCAGCAGCCAGCCAGGACACGGCACCCGGATCGACGCGCTTTTCCCCTGGGCGCCGCGCGCCCTCGAACGGGCCAGTTCCCCTAAGGTTCTCGAGTGACCTGTACGTTACTTTTAGTGGATGACCACGCACTGATCCGCGCCGGCGTACGCGCGCTGGTCGAGGATACCCAAGGCTATACGGTCATTGGCGAAGCCAGCGATGGCGCGCAATTGCTGGAAAAGTACACGGCCCTGCAGCCGGACATCGTGCTGTTGGACCTGTCGATGAAACACACGGGTGGCCTGGACGCGCTACAGCAACTCAAGGCCGCCTACCCCAAAAGCAAAGTGCTGATCCTGTCGATGCACACCGACCCGGAGCTGATCATGCGTGCGCTGGAGTCGGGTGCTCACGGCTACCTGCTCAAAGACACCACGAGCAACGAACTGGAACACGCGCTGACGGCCTTGCGCAATAACGAGCGCTACCTCAGCCCCGCCATTGCCCACACGGTGATCAATCAGGCGCTGACCCGCAGCCAGGGCGCGGCCTCGCCTGTCGCCCACAGCCACAACCTCACGCCGCGCCAGTTGGAAATTCTGCGTTTGATCGTGCGCGGCAAATCCACCCGGGAAATCGCCCACGGCCTCGGCTTGAGCATCAAGACCGTGGAGGCGCATCGCTCGCAAATCATGAAGCGCCTGCAAATATTCGATGTGGCGGGCCTGGTGTTATTCGCCATTCGCGAGCAGATCATCAGCCTGGACGACTAACGGCGAACCCACGGGCAGGTGCACGCGCAGGGCGTTGGGCAGCGCGGAAAAACGCAGGTCATCGCCCTTCAGCGGTTCGCCATCCAGGTTGATGTAAAGCCCCTCGGCCACCTTGATCTCGACCCAAGGCAGGCGCGCGCGTACAAACATGCTGTCCAGGCCCCAGCCGTCGCTCATCAGCGTGAGCAGCGTGCCGACCACTTCCTGCGGCGCCGGCAAGATACTGATGTCGAGCAAGCCATCGTCGGCCAGCGCGCCAGGGCACAGCACATGCCCGCCGCCCGCCTGCCGACCGTTGCCGATACCCAGTGCAAGCAGGTCGCCTTTCCAGTGGAAACCCGGCCCTTCGAGTTCGCCGTAAGCCGACTTCAATTCACTGAAACGCGTCAGGCCGGTGAACAGGTAGGCAGCGCCACCGAGTACTTTTTTCAGGTCTTCAGAGGTGTTGGCGGTGACCTGGCTACCAAAGCCGCCGGTGGCCATATTGAGGAACATTTGCTCGCCCGCCTGGCCAAGGTCGATCGCCCTGGGCGCTACATCGAGCAGCGCCAACGCCTGTGCGGGCTCAAGCGGCACGCCGGCAGCGCGGGCGAAGTCATTGGCGGTGCCCAGCGGCATCATCACCAGGCTGGCGTCGGTTTTGGCCAGCGCCATGGCTTCAGCCACATCGCGCAAGGTGCCGTCGCCGCCACCGGCGATGATGTGCGTGTAACCGTCGGCCAGCGCCTCATTGACCAGGCGCTGGGCGTCGCCGCCCTCCCACGTGACCCGCACCGCCAACTCCCAGCCCAGTTCACGTTGGGCCGTGACGGCTGCGCGTACATCCTCGTTCAGGGCTTGTTTGCCGTGGAGGATCAACAGTGCCTTGGGGGTGGTCATGGGGGGCTTACTCCTGGGTTCAAAGGTGCTTGAAGGATGTTGACCTTTGGCCAGTGAAAAAAAGCCATGCGCGTTGAAAATTAAATGGGTTGAGTGCGGATGTGGCCGCGAGGTTGCTCGCGATGGCGTCGCATTCGGTGTGTCTGAGGGACCGAGGTGCCTGCATCGTGAGGGTTTTGGGTGCATATCCGTTGTTGAGGTTATGGCTTATATCGGTTCCGCTCTTACAGCAAAACCCCGGGGTTTTTAAAACCCCGGGTTTTCCCCTTTTGGGAAAAGGGCCCCAAAATTTTCCCCGGGAAAATTTCCCCGGGAAAATTTTGGGTTTTAAAA
>NZ_VUAZ01000028.1 GCF_009296165.1 Pseudomonas kitaguniensis
CATATCCGTTTTGAGGTTAGGGCCTATATCGGTTCCGCTCTTACAGCGAGTCACTTTTGAAAGGCCCGAAAGCCGGCCCAATTCAAGCCCTCCCACAGAAATCAAAGCAGATCTGCTGTGTATGCAAAGCCGCCCTTGATCTGCTTCAACCACTCAGGTCGGCTTTCAGGCGTCCGTGCTTTCGCTTTTGATCTGAGAAGCGCCCCGTTAACCACGATGGCCGCCCGAGCCACTTTGCTGCGCGACAGCGCCACATCAAAGATGCAGTGGACCCTCCCACAGAAAGCCAAATCCGATACGATTTTGCACCTGCGTCAATACGCCACCCATCACCTCAATTGCAGAAACTGCCCTCACGGCCGATAACAACCATATAGCACTTAGCCTTCATCCTCTCTTGTCAGTCCGTGCTGCATGATGCAACCTTGCCGCAGGCGACAGTAAAGAGGGCGTGAGCCCGGCGCCGTGCGCATTTTCCCAAGCGAGTTTCCCCCATGAAAAGCCAGCCCGATGTCGCCCGAATGGCGGCCGAGGTAGTGACGCAGTTACCGGTGCCCTCGCGCCTCGGTATGCTGCGTTTCGAGCGGCTTAATGAGGCAAGCTGGGCGCTGCTGTACCTCGACCCCAATTGCGAGCGCCAATTTGGCCTGTCCGCGGTTGAACTGTGCGCACTGGTCGGTACACCCTACGCCAGCCTGATGGAGCCGCAAGCGCGCTATCAGTTGCACGACACCATCCAGCAACAACTGACCCAGAGCCCGCATTACCTGGTGCGCTACACCCTGCACACCAGCGACGGCCCGTTGAGCCTGCTGGAAATGGGCGAGGCCTACAAACAACACAACCGTCACCTGCTGCGCGGCTACCTGATGGTTGTCGACGGGCTGTTCAGTGAAATCCCCGCAGCGGCCCCTACGGCCGACCTCGAAAACCAGAACAGCCGCTTGCAGATCGCTTTGGAACTCAACCAGCGCGCGCAACTGGAACAGTTGCAGCACCTGGAGCGCGTGCGCGCCCAACAGGAGCTGATTCTGCTGCTGGCGCGCCAGCGCTACACCACGCCGAACTCGCTGCAGGAAGCCGCAGAGCTGATCACCCGCAGCGCCTGCGACATCTACCAGATTGATTGCGCGAGCATCTGGAACCTCGAAGGCGAGCGCCTGGTGCCGATCTCGGCGTACCACCGCACCGACCAACAGCACCAGTTGCCTGAAGCGATCGACGCGAGCAGTTTCCCGGACTACCTGGAAGCCCTGCATTCGAGCCGCGCAATTGACGCCACCCACGCGATGCGCGATCCGCGCACCCGGGAAATGGCCGAAAGCCTGCGCGCCAAGGATGTACACGCGATGCTTGACGCGAGCATCCGCGTCGATGGCCAGGTCATCGGCGTGTTGTGCCTGGAACAAAGCGGCAGACCACGCGCGTGGCAGGCCGACGAAATCGCCTTTGCCGGTGAGCTGGCGGACCAGTTCGCGCAAGTTATCAACAACCACAACCGACGCACCGCCACCAGCGCCCTGCACTTGTTCCAGCGCGCCGTGGAACAAAGCGCGAATGCCTTTCTGTTGGTCAATTGCGACGGTGTGGTGGAATACGTCAACCCCAGTTTTACTGCGATCACCCAGTACAGCGCCGAGGAAGTCCATGGCCACCGCCTGGCGCAACTGCCGGCCCTGGAGAACCTCAGCGAGCTGCTCTTCGACGCGCCTTCCGCCCTGGCCAAAAGCAATAGTTGGCAGGGTGAATTCAAGAGCCGGCGTAAAAACCTCGAACCCTACTGGGGCCAGTTGTCGATTTCCAAGGTGTATGGCGACAACCGTGAGTTGACCCATTACATCGGCATCTACGAAGACATCACCCAGACCAAGCTGGCCCAGCAACGCATCGAGCGCCTGGCCTACACCGACAACCTGACTAACCTTGGCAACCGCCCGGCGTTTATCCGCAACCTCGATGAACGTTTTGCGCGCGACAGCGACCGCCCGATCAGCCTGCTGTTGGTCGACATCGACAACTTCAAGCGGATCAACGACAGCCTTGGCCACCAGACCGGCGACAAGCTGTTGATCAGCCTGGCCCGACGCCTGCGCAACAGTTTGAGTGCGAGTGGCAGCCTGGCGCGCTTTGCGAGTAATGAATTCGCGGTGTTGCTGGACGATACCGACCTGGAGAGCGGCCAACACGTCGCCAGCGAGCTACTGGCAACCCTCGACAAGCCGATGTTCGTCGACAACCAATTGATCAGCGTCACCGGCTCTGTGGGCCTGGCCTGCGCGCCGTTGCATGGCCGCGACCCGCAAACCCTGATGCGTAACGCAGGTTTGGCGCTGCACAAAGCCAAAGCCAACGGCAAACATCAGGTGCAGGTGTTTACCGAAGCGCTGAACGCCGAGGCCAGCTACAAGCTGTTCGTGGAGAACAACCTGCGCCGGGCGCTGACCCAGAACGAGCTGGACGTGTTCTACCAGCCCAAGCTGTGCCTGCGCAGCGGTCGCTTGCTGGGTATGGAAGCGCTGTTGCGCTGGAACCACCCGGAAAAGGGCATGATCCGCCCCGACCAATTTATCAGCGTGGCCGAAGAGACCGGGCTGATCATTCCCATCGGCAAATGGATCGCCCGCCAGGCCTGCCGCATGAGCAAGCAGTTGAGCGCCGGCGGCCTGGGCAACTTGCAGGTGGCGATCAACCTGTCGCCCAAACAGTTCTCCGACCCTGACCTGGTGGCCTCGATCGCCACCATCCTCAAGGAAGAGCAGCTACCGGCCAACCTGCTGGAACTGGAGCTGACCGAAGGCCTGTTGCTGGAAGCCACGGAAGACACGCGCCTGCAGCTTGACCAACTGAAGAGCTTTGGCCTGACCCTGGCCATGGACGACTTCGGTACCGGCTACTCGTCGCTGAGCTACTTGAAAAAATTTCCCATCGACATCATTAAGATCGATCGCAGCTTTATCCACGAAATCCCGGATAACCAGGACGACATGGAAATTACCTCGGCAGTGATTGCCATGGCGCATAACCTCAAGCTTAAAGTGGTGGCCGAAGGTGTGGAAACCGCCGAGCAGTTGGCGTTCCTGCGGCGGCATCGCTGCGACGTCGGCCAGGGCTACCTGTTCGACCGGCCGATCCCCGGTTCCGAGCTGCTTGAGAAGCTTAAACGCTACCCTCGCGGGCCAATCGCCTGACAGCGCTGTAACACTGGGGCACACTAGTGCCCGACTTCTTACATTACTCAATCTGACTGAGAGGACTGATCATGGTCTTGCGCTCGGAAATTCTGGTGAACAAAAACGTGTTGCCTACTCAAGAACAAGCTTTGCCTGGCCGTGAAACCCCAATGACGCTGCCGGAAACGCATTTCGTCAACGGCAACCCGCTGCTGGGCCCGTTCCTCGACGACGTCGGGTTTGCGATTTTCGGCCTCGGGTGTTTCTGGGGTGCAGAGCGCAAATTCTGGGAGCGCGACGGCGTGGTCAGCACCGTGGTCGGCTACGCCGGTGGTTTTACCCCGAACCCGACGTACGAAGAAGTGTGCTCGGGCCTGACCGGCCACAGCGAAGTGGTGCTGGTGGTGTATGACCAGGCCAAAGTGAAATACGAAGACTTGTTGAAGATGTTCTGGGAACTGCACAACCCGACTCAGGGCATGCGCCAGGGCAACGACATCGGCACCCAATACCGTTCGGTGATCTACGCCACCACGCCTGAGCAACTGGCGGCGGCGCAGGCCAGCGCCGAGACTTACCAAGCCCAATTGAGCAAGGCCGGCTTGGGCGAGATCACCACGGAAATCGCCGAGGCGCCTACGGTGTTCTTCGCCGAGACCTACCACCAGCAATACCTGGCGAAAAATCCGCAGGGGTACTGCGGGATTGGCGGCACAGGCGTGACCTGCCCGATCTGAAGATCGGCGGTTTAAGCAGCAAGCTACAAGCTACAAATATTGCACCCAGCTTTTAGCTTGTCGCTTGTCGCTTAAAACTTGCCGCTGCTTTTATTCCGCGATGAGCCAATCCATCTGCCACCCGCCTTGGGTCTGGCCAAGCTTCTTGGACAGCCACGGCAGCAACTCACGCAACTCCTCCTCCAAACCCCACGGCGGGTTGGCAATCGCCAGGCCCGAACCGGTCAGGGTGTTGGGCGTGTCCAATGGATGCACCAGCAATTCCACGCGCAGTAACTTCGGTGCGCCGGTGCCGGCCAGGTCCTGGTAGAAACGGCGCAGCAGGCGCTGATCTTTCACCGGGTACCAGATAGCCGCCACGGTCTGGCGCATACGGCTGACGGCTTCCTTGAGCGACGCCGCGCAACGTTGCATCTCGTCGAGCTTTTCAAACGGTGGATCAATCAGCATCAATGCGCGCTTTTCCGGCACTGGCAGCAAGGCACGCGGCACGTGCCAGCCCTCGCCCAAGTGCACTTTGACGCGACGGTCGCCCTTCATATTGTCCTTGAGCAGCACACCGTCTTCCGGGTGTTTTTCATTGAGCAATACACGGTCCTGCGGCCGCGTGAGGCGGCGCGCCAGTTCCGGCGAACCGGGGTAGTAGCGCAACTGGCCATCCGGGTTCATCTCATGCAGCACGCGCAGGTAGTCGGCGGTCAGCGGCGGCAGGTCGTTCTCGCCCCAGAGGCGCGCGATGCCTTCGAGGTATTCACCGGTGCGATTCGCCTGATCACCCTGCAGGTCATACAGACCAATGCCTGCGTGAGTGTCGAGGTAGGCGAACGGCTGCTCCTTGCGCGACATCAGGGCGATGAGGCGGGTCAAAGTCAGGTGTTTGAAGACATCGGCATGGTTGCCGGCGTGAAAGGCGTGACGATAATTCATGGTTGCTCCTGCGCAGGGGGCGAAGTTTACCTTCTACCGGAGCAAAGGTGCAGGGCTGCGTGTCGGGCAATGCTGATGGCCGCGGGTGCCGAGCTCAACTCAACTCGCCGGCCAGGTAGTCGGCCAGTGCGGCAGGGCGGGTATCCGCGCCGCGTGCGAAGTAGCCGACCTTATGCCGCAAGGTCGCCGCCGCGAAGGCCGTGTAAAGGTCGGGGCGCTGTTCTTCCAGCCATTGCAGCAGGTTGCCGACCAGCACCTGTGGGGATTGCTCAGCCATAGGCGCTAATAACGCGGTAGGCACCCGCCACCACGGGCTGGCTTTGGCAGCGGTTACCGGGCCAGTAGCAACCGTCAGCGGCTGGCCATTGATCAAATACCGCTGGAACACCGGCAACACCCTGCCCGCCTCATCACCCAACGCCTGCAACATCGACAGCCACTGAGTGCCATCCCATAAACGCAAAAACACCGCTTGGTCATCGGGCATATACACCTTGGTCAACCCTTGCAGGTGCGCAATCACCGCTGCCTGCGGGCTGGAAGAAACTGCAAGCCAGCCCCAATCCGTCGACTCGGTAGTGGCGACCCAGTCGAGAAAAGCACTGCCGGGCTCGATGACGCCGACGTAGGGCATTACTTCATTCCACGCGGCATAGGCCGTGCCTGCCCAGATTGGCTGCGGCGGCGTTCCAGCGGCCATGGCTTGCCAAGCGGCCAACGGCTGGGCATCGCTGGCACTGCTCAGCAGCACAAACATCTGTTCATTGGGCTGCAACGGGTAGTGTGCGAGCCAGGCGCCGGGAAACAAGGTGGACTGCATCGGGACAAATTCCTTTTAGGTTGGATTGGCAGACGTGCCGCTGACATCGCACTGCCCGTTCTTGCAGCGCTCACACTCTTCGCAGAACGGCGCAGCGCGCTTCAGGCTGGCCACTTGCACCCGGCTTAACGGTGCGGGAATGACCGCCAACAGTTTTTCTTTCACGCCAGGCATTAACGGAGTGGCAGCGGGCGCTGGCGCACCGCCCAACTGAATGGGCACGCTGCTGAAAATCCCACCCGCCGACAGCGTGATCGACTGCCCACCGGCCTGAATCGTTACGGTCGCGCCTGCATCAATCACGACGCTTTGCCCTGCACCGATCTGAATCGTGCGACCGGCGCGCATCTGTTGCGAGCCGCCGACCACCAAGTGATCATCCTGCTTGAGTTCTGTGAGGCGGTTGCCGTAGGTGATGCGCTGTTCTTCGCCTTGCAGCTCATGGTGCGACTCGCCGCCCACCGTCACCCGGCGCAGGTTATCCACCTGCACCTGCTGGTCATGCAACACGTGCTGGGTCCAATCGCGCTGGGCACGCAGGTAGATTTCTTCGGCACCCTTGCGGTCTTCGATCCGCAGTTCGTTGTAACCGCCACCACCCGGGCTGCTGTGACTGCGCAAAATGCTGCGGGTCTTGTCCGCCGGCAGATCCAGCGGCAAGGGTGTCGCCGCGTTGGGCAGGCAGCCCATCACGAGCGGCATGTCGAGGTCGCCATTGACGAACCCCACCAGCACTTCCATGCCGACTCGCGGAATCAGTACCGAACCGTAGCGGTCATGCGCCCAGGCACTGGCGACGCGTAACCAGCAACTGGAGTGCTCGTTATGTTCACCTGCGCGGTCCCAAGCCATTTGCACTTTGACTCGGCCGTATTCGTCGCAGTGTATTTCGCTGTCGGCAGGCCCGGTCACCACCGCGTTTTGATAGCCCGCAAGGGTTGGGCGCGACTGTTCGGGCAAGGGTGGGCGAAAAATCACATCCCACGGCGCGGCGACAAATTTATTGCGATAACCCTGGCTAAACTCGCCGCCTGCAGCCTCGGTTACAGCCTCCTCAAGCACTTGCGGCTGCTTGCCTTCGTGAGTGAGGTGCGTCACCAACCACAGGTCGTTCCATTCTGCGCGAGGATGCCCGGTCAACGTGAGGAATCGGCCACAGACCAACGCAGGCTCATCCCCCGCGCCTTGAGCCAGTCGATAGTCGCTGCGATGCCGCTCCAGCCGACGCTGAGCGAGGAACTTGCCATGCACGCGGTCAGAAAAATGGCCCGGGGAATGTTGCTCTTGCAGCGCTGGAAGTTGCTCGCCAGCGACTTCACTCTCAAGCACCAGGCGCGGCTTACGGAAATCGTAATCGCGCAAACTCACCGCCGTGGGGCGGGTGTCCAATTGCACGCTAAAACGCTTGATCGCCGGCGTGTCGGCCACCATCCCGGAGCCTGGGGTATAAGGCGTGGCTTGGTCGGGCTGGGCAAATACCGTCTGGTCATCGCCAAATACCAGCAAGTGCCCCTCGGTCGAATGCTGAAAGTGATAGTGAATACCCTGCTCGGCGCACAGCCTGTGAATGAAGGCCAAATCGGTTTCCGCGAACTGCACGCAGTACTCGCGTTGCTCATAAGTACCGCTCAAGCGAAATTCGAACCGGTCGCTCTGGATACCCTGCCCCACCAACACGCGCGCAACAATTTGCGGCACCGTTTGATGTTGAAAAATACGTTGATGGCTGCTGTGCCGCAGATACGCCAAATGCGGCACAAGGCTGATCTGATAGCGCGTAAGACGTCGCCCGGAATCACCTTGTGCCACTCGGTCAACCAAACCATGAACACCATGGCCCTGATCATCGAAACCCAGGTACACCTGGCGATGCAGCAAGTTTTCAA
The DNA here is from genome assembly GCF_009296165.1 of Pseudomonas kitaguniensis. GTDB lineage: Bacteria > Pseudomonadota > Gammaproteobacteria > Pseudomonadales > Pseudomonadaceae > Aquipseudomonas > Aquipseudomonas kitaguniensis. Next base: position 7,541 of record NZ_VUAZ01000028.1, read on the forward strand.
GGTCGATATCGGGCTGTTCGCAGACCAACTCAAGGTCAAAACAGTAAGGCTGGCTGATGGCTTCGGTGCCAGTAAACTCAAATACCCTGAGTTCACTGGGTTGCCCATCAAGGGTCAGGGTAAAAGCACTTCGATTGGCAGGAGCGAACATCCGGTGTTTCTCTGCGAGGCTGGGCGGCCGATTCTGCACCCGCTGCCTGCCGATCTGGGCGCACAGCTGGCAAATCAGTAAAGTCCCACATCTTGATGGCCGAATTCTTGTTTCAACCGAGTCGAGCGGCAGTCGTACGCGTGCTAGCGTTAAGGCTCCTCTACTCGCCACGCCGTCTGATGTGGCAATCCCATCAGTGGAATGGCCAGGAAGCCGCATTCAAGTTCTACATGGCGATTCTGGGCGTGCTGATTTTTCTTAATCAACCGGATACCGACTGAACAGGCCACAAAAAAAGGCCCGCCATCCGTAGGACGCGGGCCTTTTTTGCTCAGCGGGCACTCGGTGCCCGGCGAATTACTTGTTGAGGTTGTAGTCTTTTTCCGCCGCATCAAAGCGCTCGACCATACCCGCAGTCGGTGCGCCCAGCTTGCTCACGAAGAAGATCGCCAGGCTGGCGAAGATGAAGCCCGGGATGATTTCGTACAAGCCGAGCAGTTCGAAGTGCTTCCACACGATCACAGTGATGGCGCCGATCAGGATGCCGGCCAGTGCGCCGTCGCGCGTCATGCCTTTCCAGATCACCGAGATCAGCACCACAGGACCAAACGCGGCACCGAAACCGGCCCAGGCGTAGCTGACCAGGCCGAGCACGCGGTTGTCCGGGTTGGCGGCCATGGCGATGGCGATCAGCGCGACCAGCAACACCATCAGGCGGCCGACCCAGACCAGCTCAAGCTGCGAGGCGTTTTTGCGCAGGAAGCTCTTGTAAAAGTCTTCGGTCAGGGCGCTGGAGCACACCAGCAATTGGCAGCTCAGGGTGCTCATCACGGCAGCCAGGATGGCTGACAACAACACACCCGCGATCCAGGGGTTGAACAGCAGCTTGGCCAGTTCAATGAACACACGCTCGTGGTTCTCGTTCACAGGCCCTGCGACTTCCGGGTGCGCGGCGAAATAAGCGATACCGAAGAACCCCACGGCCACCGTACCGGCCAGGCACAGGATCATCCAGGTCATGGAAATGCGCCGAGCCTTGGCAATCGATTTCACCGAATCGGCGGCCATGAAGCGCGCCAGAATATGCGGCTGGCCGAAGTAACCCAAGCCCCAGCCCATCAGCGAGATGATGCCGATGAAGCTGGTATTTTTCAGCATGTTGAAGTTGTCGGGGTTCTTCGCCTCAATGGCCAGGAAGGCAGTGTCGATGCCACCGGTGGCCAGCAGCACAATGATCGGCGTCAGAATCAGCGCGAAAATCATCAGCGTGGCTTGTACGGTGTCGGTCCAGCTTACCGCCAGGAAACCGCCCACAAAGGTGTAGGCAATCGTCGCTGCGGCACCGGCCCACAGCGCAGTCTCGTAGGACATGCCGAAAGTGCTTTCAAACAGACGCGCGCCAGCGACGATGCCGGACGCACAATAAATAGTGAAGAACACCAGAATCACCACCGCAGAGATGATCCGCAGCAGCCCGCTTTTGTCTTCGAAACGGCTGGAGAAGTAATCCGGCAGCGTCAGGGCGTCGCCGTTGTGTTCGGTCTGTACACGCAGACGGCCGGCCACGAACAACCAGTTCAGGTAGGCACCGACGATCAGGCCGATGGCGATCCAGCTTTCCGACAGGCCGGACATGTAGATCGCGCCGGGCAGGCCCATCAACAACCAGCCGCTCATGTCCGAGGCACCGGCCGACAAGGCGGTGACTACGCTGCCGAGGCTGCGACCGCCGAGGATGTAATCGGAAAGGTTGTTGGTGGAGCGATAGGCCATGAAGCCGATCAGCACCATTGCTGCGATGTAGATCACAAACGTGATCAGGGTGGGATTACTAACGCTCATAAGAGTGACGCCCTGGCTTTGTTTTTATGTAGCAGCGGTCTACCCGACGGCCACCCATTGTTAACCGGGTAGACGAAGCGGCGTGCCGTGCATTTATGACTGGCGTTTCCCCAGGAAAGCCGCCAGCCGATGAACCGAACTGCTCAAGCGGTTGCACCTTTGCCGCGAATGCTATTCAACAAAGCAAATAAGGTGCAACCAGTTTCTTGAGAATAAGTTGCACCTAAGTGTGTTTTGTACCAAACGACGCATTTTTGCTCCTTTTCGGAGCAAGAACAACCATGCTCAGAAGCAAACGCACCAGAGGGCGGCGAATTTTATCCAAGGCCGGAATTTTTCCTGTTTGCCGTCGAAAATTTCATGAATAAAAAGGGTTGCACCCAGTTGCACCTCTGCATGCGCAAAGCTAATCTTGCCGCCAGCAGATGCCACTCGGTAGTGGCACCCATGAGGATAAAAAGATGGCAACGACCACCCTTGGGGTCAAACTTGACGACCCAACCCGCGAACGCCTGAAGGCGGCCGCGACCTCGATTGATCGCACGCCGCATTGGCTGATCAAACAGGCGATTTTCAATTACCTGGAGAAACTCGAGGGTGGTGCAACCCTGACCGAGCTCAATGGCTCGGGCAGCAAGGACGCGGAAGAGGCCAGCGACACACAGCCCGACCACGCCCACCAATGCTTCCTCGAATTTGCCGAGAGCATTCTGCCGCAATCGGTACTGCGCGCTTCGATCACCGCCGCGTACCGTCGCCCGGAGCCGGAAGTGGTGCCGATGCTGATCGAGCAGGCGCGCCTGCCGCAGCCCATGGCTGAAGCCACTAACAAGCTGGCCGCCTCGATTGCCGAAAAACTGCGCAACCAAAAGAGCGCCGGCGGCCGTGCCGGTATTGTTCAAGGCCTGCTGCAAGAGTTTTCCCTGTCGTCGCAGGAAGGCGTGGCACTGATGTGCCTGGCCGAAGCGCTGCTGCGTATCCCGGACAAGGGCACCCGCGACGCGTTGATCCGCGACAAGATCAGCACCGGCAACTGGCAGCCGCACTTGGGCAACAGCCCGTCGCTGTTCGTCAACGCCGCCACGTGGGGCCTGCTGCTGACCGGCAAACTGGTGGCCACGCACAACGAGGCCGGTTTAACCTCGTCGCTGAGCCGCATCATTGGCAAAAGCGGCGAGCCGATGATCCGCAAGGGCGTCGACATGGCCATGCGCCTGATGGGCGAGCAGTTCGTGACCGGCGAAACCATCGCTGAAGCCCTGGCCAATGCGAGCAAGTTCGAAGCCAAGGGCTTCCGCTACTCCTACGACATGCTCGGTGAAGCCGCACTCACCGAACACGATGCCCAGAAGTACCTGGCCTCGTACGAGCAAGCCATTCACTCCATCGGCAAAGCCTCCCACGGCCGCGGGATTTATGAAGGCCCGGGCATTTCCATCAAGCTCTCGGCACTGCACCCGCGTTACAGCCGCGCCCAGTACGAGCGCGTGATGGATGAGCTGTACCCGCGCTTGCTGTCGCTGACCCTGCTGGCCAAGCAATACGACATTGGCCTGAACATCGACGCCGAAGAAGCCGACCGCCTGGAGCTGTCGCTGGACCTGCTCGAACGCCTGTGCTTTGAGCCGCAACTGGCGGGCTGGAACGGCATCGGTTTCGTGATCCAGGCGTACCTGAAACGTTGCCCGTATGTGATCGACTACCTCATGACCTCGCGCGCCGCAGCCGCCACCGCCTGATGATCCGCCTGGTTAAGGGCGCGTACTGGGACAGCGAAATCAAGCGCGCCCAGGTCGAAGGGCTGGAAGGCTACCCCGTGTACACCCGCAAGGTGTACACCGACGTGTCCTACATCGCCTGTGCACGCAAACTGCTGTCGGTGCCGGAAGCCATCTACCCGCAATTTGCCACGCACAACGCCCACACGCTGTCGGCTATTTACCATATCGCCGGCCAGAATTATTACCCCGGCCAGTACGAGTTCCAGTGCCTGCACGGCATGGGCGAACCCCTCTACGAGCAAGTGGTGGGCAAAGTTGCCGAAGGCAAGCTGAACCGTCCGTGCCGCGTGTATGCGCCGGTCGGCACTCACAAAACACTGCTGGCCTACCTGGTGCGTCGCCTGCTGGAAAACGGCGCCAACACCTCGTTCGTCAACCGGATTGCCGACCAGTCCATCTCGATTCAAGAGCTGGTGGCCGACCCGGTGGCCAGCATCGAGCAAATGGCCACGCTCGAAGGCGGCTTCGGTCTGCCGCACCCGCGCATCCCGTTGCCGCGCGATCTGTACGGCAGCGACCGCGCCAACTCGGCCGGTATCGACATGGCCAACGAACACCGCTTGGCGTCGCTGTCGTGCGCCTTGCTGGCCACCGCGCACACCGACTGGAAAGCCGCGCCGATGCTTGGCTGCGCGTCCAGCACCCAGCCGGCTGCCCCGGTGCTGAACCCGTCCGACCTGCGTGATGTGGTTGGCCATGTACAGGAAGCCAGCGTCGAAGACGTCGACAACGCTTTACAGTGCGCGATTAACGCCGGCCCGATCTGGCAGGCCACCCCGCCCGCCGAGCGCGCCGCGATCCTGGAACGTGCCGCCGACTTGATGGAAAGCGAGATTCAACCGTTGATGGGCCTGCTGGCGCGCGAAGCCGGCAAGACCTTCGCCAACGCCATCGCCGAAGTGCGTGAAGCGGTGGACTTCCTGCGTTATTACGCCGTACAGGCGCGCAACGATTTCACCAACGACGCCCACCGCCCGCTGGGCCCGGTGGTGTGTATCAGCCCGTGGAACTTCCCGCTGGCGATTTTCAGTGGCCAAGTCGCCGCGGCACTTGCCGCCGGTAACCCGGTATTGGCCAAGCCTGCCGAACAGACCCCGCTGGTGGCCGCGCAAGCCGTGCGCATCCTGCTCGAAGCGGGTATTCCCGAAGGCGTGCTGCAATTGCTGCCAGGCCAGGGCGAAACTGTCGGTGCGCGACTGGTCGGCGATGATCGCGTCAAAGGCGTGATGTTCACCGGTTCCACCGAGGTGGCGCGCCTGCTGCAACGCAGCGTCGCCGGTCGTCTGGATGCTCAGGGCCGTCCGATTCCACTGATCGCCGAAACCGGTGGCCAAAACGCGATGATCGTCGACTCTTCGGCGCTGACCGAACAAGTGGTCATCGATGTGGTTTCGTCGGCCTTCGACAGCGCCGGTCAACGTTGCTCGGCACTGCGTGTGCTGTGCCTGCAGGAAGATTCGGCTGACCGTGTAATCGAAATGCTCAAGGGCGCCATGGCCGAATGCCGTCTGGGCAACCCGGAGCGCCTGTCGGTAGACATCGGCCCGGTGATCGACGCCGACGCCAAGGCCGGCATTGAGAAACACATTCAGGCCATGCGCGACAAAGGCCGCACGGTGTACCAGGTGGCGATTGCCGACAGCGACGAGATCAAGCGCGGCACCTTTGTAACGCCTACCTTGATCGAACTGGAAAGCTTCGACGAACTGCAACGGGAGATCTTCGGCCCGGTGCTGCACGTGGTGCGCTACAAACGCAAAGAGATCGACCAGTTGATCGCGCAGATCAATGCGTCCGGCTACGGCCTGACCCTGGGCGTGCACACGCGTATCGACGAGACCATCGCCAAGGTGATCGACAACGTCAATGCCGGTAACGTCTACGTTAACCGCAACATTGTCGGCGCCGTGGTCGGCGTGCAGCCATTCGGCGGCGAAGGCCTGTCGGGCACTGGCCCGAAAGCCGGTGGCCCGTTGTACCTTTACCGTCTGCTGTCGACGCGCCCTACAGATGCAATCGAGCAGTCCTTCGTACGTGCCGACAAGTTGGCCGCACCGGACGTGCGTTTGCGTGATGCCATGAGCCAACCGTTGAGCGCCCTTAGAGCTTGGGCCGACAGCCATAAGTTCAGCGAACTAAGCGCCCTGTGCAGCCAGTTCGCCGCGCAATCGCAAAGCGGTATCACCCGCCAACTGGCTGGCCCGACCGGCGAGCGCAACAGTTACGCGATCCTGCCGCGCGAGCACGTGTTGTGCCTCGCAGACGTTGAAGGCGACCTGCTGACGCAACTGGCGGCGGTGCTGGCGGTAGGCGGTTCGGCGGTATGGCCGGAAACCGAGCTGACCAAAGCCGTATTGCCACGCCTGCCCAAAGACATTCAGGCGAAGATCAAGCGCGTGGCTGACTGGACCAAAGACGATGTGCTGTTCGACGCGGTCTTGCACCACGGCGACTCCGACCAACTGCGCGCAGTGTGCCAGCAAGTGGCCCAGCGTGGCGGGGCCATTGTGGGCGTGCAGGGCTTGTCGCAAGGCGAGACGGCGATTGCGCTGGAGCGCTTGGTGATCGAGCGTGCCTTGAGCGTTAACACCGCTGCGGCGGGCGGTAATGCCAGCCTGATGACCATCGGCTAACTGACTAAATGCAATAAAACTGTGGGAGGGGGCTTGCTCCCTCCTATCACACTACAAATAACCTATTGTTTTTGCTGTTGAAATTTACCCAGGTTTGTGGCTTTGGCTTTGAGTGCATATCCGTTATTGAGGTTATGGCTTATATCGGTTCCGCTCTTACAACGGGGCGCTTCTCAGATCAAGATCACAATCAAAAGCAGGCGGCCTGAAAGCCGACCCAATCTCCCA
>NZ_VUAZ01000029.1 GCF_009296165.1 Pseudomonas kitaguniensis
ACACGAAAGCAAAAAAAAGCGGATCTAGCCCGTGTATGCAAAACCCGCCCTTGATCTGGCTTCAACCACTCAGGTCGGCTTTCAGGCCGCGTGCAAAGTGACCCGCCGTAAGGGCGGAACCCATACCAGTTATCGCCCAAACAACGGATATGCGCTCAAAATCCAAGCCACAAACCTGAATAAATTTTAATAGCAAAAACAATAGCTTATTTGTAGTTTGCCAAGAGTGGGGTTGCCCCCACAGTTGGTTTCGCGGCGTCAGTTATAGCAGCGGCTCATCCGGCTTTTTGTTCTTCCAGCCGTCATTGCCCGGCAGCAGCAGGTTCAAACCAATCGCCACCACCGCACACAGGGCGATGCCCTTGAGGCCGAAGTCATCCGGGCCGGTGCCGGTGCCGACCAGCACACCGCCAATACCGAATACCAGGGTTACCGACACAATCACCAGGTTGCGCGCTTCGCCGAGGTCGATCTTGTGGCGGATCAGCGTGTTCATGCCCACCGCCGCAATCGAGCCGAACAGCAGGCACAGAATGCCGCCCATCACCGGCACCGGGATGCTCTGCAGCAGTGCGCCGAACTTGCCGATAAACGCCAGGCTGATGGCAAACACCGCCGCCCAAGTCATGATTTTCGGGTTGTAGTTCTTGGTCAGCATCACGGCGCCCGTGACTTCGGCGTACGTGGTGTTCGGCGGGCCACCAAACAGGCCGGCAGCCGTCGTGGCGATGCCGTCACCCAGTAAGGTGCGGTGCAAGCCTGGCTTTTTCAGGTAGTCGCGACCGGTCACGCTGCCCACCGCAATCACACCGCCGATATGCTCAATGGCCGGGGCCAGGGCCACCGGGACGATGAACAGAATCGCCTGCCAGTTGAACTCCGGCGCGGTGAAGTGGGGCAGGGCGAACCAGGGTGCGGCGGCGATCTTCGCCGTGTCGACCACGCCAAAGTAGAACGCCATGGCAAAGCCGACCAGCACGCCGGAGATGATCGGCACCAGGCGGAAAATACCTTTGCCGAACACCGCCACGATCAGCGTGGTCAGCAGCGCCGGCATCGAAATCAGCATCGCCGTCTGGTAATGGATCAACTCGGCCCCGTCGCCGGATTTACCCATCGCCATGTTCGCGGCGATCGGCGCCATGGCCAGGCCGATGGAGATGATCACCGGCCCGATGACCACCGGCGGCAGCAGCCGGTCGATAAAACCGGTGCCTTTGATCTTCACCGCCAAGCCCAGAAAGGTATAAACGAAACCCGCCGCCATCACCCCGCCCATGGTCGCAGCAAGGCCGAACTGGCCCTTGGCGAGAATGATCGGCGTGATAAACGCAAAGCTTGATGCCAAAAATACCGGCACCTGGCGCCCGGTCACTACCTGGAACAGCAACGTGCCCAGGCCCGCGGTGAACAGTGCAACGTTTGGATCCAGACCGGTGATCAGCGGCATCAACACCAGCGCGCCAAATGCTACGAAGAGCATTTGTGCGCCAGACAGGATCTGGCGCCAAAGCGGGTCATTGAAATCATCCTGCATGCTCACGCGTCCTTCTGCTTGGTGCCGAAGATCTTGTCACCGGCATCGCCAAGGCCCGGGATGATGTAGCCGTGTTCGTTGAGGCGTTCATCAATCGAGGCGGTGTAGATTTGCACGTCCGGGTGGGCCTTCTCGACGGCGGCGATGCCTTCGGGCGCAGCTACCAGCACCATGGCGCGGATGTCTTTGCAACCGGCCTTTTTCAGCAGGTCGATCGTGGCAACCATGGAGCTGCCGGTGGCGAGCATCGGGTCGATGATCATTGCCAGACGCTCGTTGATTTCCGGGACGAGTTTTTCCAGGTACGTGTGCGCCTGCAAGGTTTCTTCATTGCGGGCCACGCCTACGGCGCTGACTTTGGCGCCCGGAATCAGGCTGAGTACGCCTTCGAGCATGCCGATGCCTGCACGCAGAATCGGCACCACGGTAATTTTTTTACCGGCGATTTTCTCGACCTGTACGGTGCCGGCCCAGCCAGCAATCTCGTAGCTTTCCAGGGGCAAATCTTTGGTGGCTTCGTAAGTGAGCAGCGCTCCGACTTCCTGAGCAAGCTCACGGAAGTTCTTGGTGCTAATGTCGGCGCGGCGCATAAGGCCGAGTTTGTGTCGGATCAGCGGGTGGCGGATCTCGCGAGTGGGCATGGGAAAGGCTCCGGCGGCGGGCAAAAAAACCGGCTTAGATTAATCTATCCGAGGGTGTTGTCCTATAGACATCTAGTACGTTAGTCCATTAAGGCTTGAACGTTGCGCCTCACATGCGTACCTTTGCCCGCTTTTCTTGCCACAGCATCCACCTTGGAGAGCGCCATGTCCGCTGATCTCGAGCATATCCGTCAAATCATGCGCGAGGCTGACTGCCTGTACAGCGAAGCGCAAGTCGAAGCAGCGATCGCCAAGGTTGGCGCGCACATCACGCGTGAAATGGCCGACACCAACCCAGTGGTCTTTTGTGTGATGAACGGTGGCCTGATCTTCGCCGGCAAATTGCTCACGCATCTGCGGTTTCCGCTGGAAGCGTCTTACCTGCACGCGACGCGTTACCGCAACGAAACCACCGGCGGCGACCTGTTCTGGAAAGCCAAGCCGGAAGTCTCGTTCATCGACCGCGATGTGCTGATCATTGACGACATCCTCGATGAAGGTCACACCCTGGGCGCGATCATCGACTTCTGCAAACACGCCGGCGCGCGCAACGTGCACACCGCCGTGCTGATCGACAAAGACCACGACCGCAAAGCCCGGCCGGACCTGAAAGCCGATTACGTGGGCCTGCCGTGCATCGACCGCTACATCTTCGGTTATGGCATGGACTATAAAGGCTACTGGCGTAACGCCAATGGCATCTACGCCGTTAAAGGAATGTAATTGATGGTGCGCTTTCTTGATCAGACCCTGTTTGCCGAGCTGGCCGAGAAGGCCACCGAAAGCCCGCGTGGCCGGCATCATCACAACTTTCACCAGATGGAAGAGCCGTGCCATCGCCTGGCCGTCGCGCTGCAGCCGAGCACTTATGTGCCGCCGCACCGGCACCTGAGCGCAGACAAGGCGGAGTCTTTGCTGGTGCTCAAGGGCAGCCTGGGTTTGTTGGTTTTCAGCGAGACCGGCGAAGTGCTCGCCAAGCGCGTCATGCAAGCGGGCGGCGAGTGCGCGGGCGTCGATGTGCCGCCGGGCGTGTTCCACGGCCTGGTGGTGCTTGCGCCCGACACCGTGATGTTCGAATGCAAGGCCGGGCCGTACCGTCCGGTGGGCGAGGGCGAGTTGGCGGACTGGGCGCCGCGCGAAGGCGATAGCGGCGTTGCCGAGTATCAGCGCTGGATGCGCGCTCAGTTCGATTGAGCCGTCGGCTGAGTTGCCAACAGTTATCGCGGTAGCCCTTGCTCCACCAATGAGGCCAAAAGCCCGGCACCCAGCGCAATAACGTTGTCGTTGAAGTCGTAACGGTCATTGTGCAGTTGGCAATTGCCTGCTCCGTCGCTGTGCGCGCCACCCTGGCCAAGGTAGATGTATGCCCCCGGCCGGGCTTGCAGCATGTACGAAAAGTCTTCGGCGCCCATGGTCAGCGGCTCATTGCACCTGACGTTTGCGCTGCCGACCAGGCTGCGTGCAACGTCGGCGGCAAACAGTGCCTCTTTGGCGTGGTTAACCGTTGCCGGGTAACCGCGCTGGTAGTGAAAAGTCAGTGTCGCACCAAACGCCGTCGCGATAGACCGGGCAATTTCACCCATTCGCCTTTCCAGCAGGTCGCGGTTGGCCTCGGTAAAGCTGCGCGCGGTTCCAATCATCTTCACGTGGGCCGGGATAACGTTATTGGCTGAGTGCTGGCTGGTTTCCAGGCTGGCGACCGTGATGACACCGGCTTCCAGCGGGTGCAGGTTGCGGCTGACGATGCTCTGCAGCGCAACGACAATATGGCTGGCGACCAACACCGGGTCGATGGCCATATGCGGGATCGCGGCATGCCCGCCGCGACCGATTACCACCATTTCAAAGCTGTCTGCCGCGGCTTCTACAGGGCCGGGCTGAACCGCAATCACCCCGGCCGGGTAGTCCGGGTTGTTGTGCAGGGCGTACACCGAATCTACCGGGAAACGTTCGAATAAGCCTTGCTCGATCATCACCTGTGCACCGCCGTCGCCTTCTTCGGCGGGCTGGAAGATCACCACCGCAGTGCCGCTGAATTGGCGTGTTTGCGCGAGGTAGCGGGCCGCCGCCAGCAGCATCACCGTGTGCCCGTCATGGCCACAGGCATGCATCAGGCCGGGGTGCACCGAGCGATGCGCGAATTCATTGGCCTCACGCATCGGCAGGCAATCCATGTCGGCTCGCAGGCCCATGCTCGGGCCAGGTTTGGCGCCATGAATAACCCCTACGACACCGGTGCCCGCCAGCCCCAGGTGAACGTCAATGCCCAGCGCCTGCAAAAAGGTCGCAACAATTTTTGAGGTCCTGTGTTCGTCAAAGCCCAGTTCGGGGTGGGCGTGCAGGTCACGCCTCAGTGCGGTGAGTTCTGTAAGGTAGGGTTCGATGGCCGCGACTGGATTCAAAGGCATTTTTGGATTCTTCTTGTTTTGGGGGAGCCCAAACGCTACAGGGTGCGAAGGGAACAGGGTGCAAGGTAGTGCAACTAAACGTGTCTGCTACCGGCGCCTACACAAGCTCGCGCCCCGCAGGTAGACTTCAGGCCCCGTGTAAATGTCTGCAGGCTGGAGTCGGTAATGCGTAAAGATAAGCAACAGGTGATTGGTGACGAGATCGGCGACGATCAAATCAAGTTGTTCCTGGCTTTCGAGCCGGTTGACGCGACTTCACCGTCCCTGCACAAACTGATCAAGGCCTACCGTGGCCTGCGTATTGATGACTTTGAGCGTTTCCTGGGCTTTTTCAGGGAAGCCGGCCTGGACCTCGACGGCAAGGACGAGCACGGCCAGACGTTTGTTGAAATGATCAAGGACCAGCGCCACGCCGCCGAGTACATCGAGCTGATCGAAAAAGCCCGCGGCTGATTCCCGGGCATAAAAAAACGCCCGACGCTCATCATGAGCCCCGGGCGTTTTTTATTGCCCTCCCGCAGGAGGCAGCCTCAAGCGTAGCTTTCGGCCTCGTTGCTTTGCTCAACCAGTTCCAGGCTGATGTTGTTCTGCGCATTAACCTTGCGATACAGCTCTGCATCGGTTTCCAGCAGTTTTTCGCGCGCCGGGAAAATCTCTTGCAGCTTGGCCGCCCACTCACCGGCAGTTTTGGCCGGGAAGCAGCGTTCGATCAGTTCCAGCATGATCGACACGGTGACCGATGCGCCCGGGGAGGCGCCCAGCAGCGCTGCCAGCGAGCCGTCTTTGGCCGCGACCAGCTCGGTGCCAAATTGCAGCACGCCGCCTTTTTTCGGGTCTTTCTTGATGATCTGCACGCGTTGGCCGGCCACTTCCAGGCGCCAGTCTTCAGCTTTCGCTTCGGGGTAGAACCGGCGCAGCGATTCCAGGCGCTGTTCCATCGACTGGCGTACTTCGCTGACCAGGTACTTGGTCAGGTCCATGTTGTCGCGGGCCACGGCCAGCATTGGGCCGATGTTACCGGCGCGAATCGACAGTGGCAGGTCAAGGAACGAGCCGTGCTTGAGGAACTTGGTGGTGAAACCGGCATACGGTCCGAACAGCAGGGACTTTTTGCCATCGACCACACGCGTGTCCAAATGCGGCACGGACATGGGCGGCGAACCCACCGCAGCCTGGCTGTAGACCTTGGCCTGGTGGTGTTTGACCACTTGCGGGTTATCGCAACGCAGCCACTGGCCGCTGACCGGGAAACCGCCAAAACCTTTGCTTTCTTCAATGCCCGAGGCTTGCAGCAGCGGCAGCGCCGCGCCACCGGCGCCGAGGAAGACGAACTTGGCGTCGATTTCACGGCTGTCGCCCGTGTTGACGTCCTTGATGCTCACGGTCCAGCCCGCGCCGTTACGCGTGAGGCCGGTCACGCGTTTGTTGTACTTGACCTGGGCGTCCGGCGCGCTGCTCAGGTGGCTGAGCAACTGATTGGTGAGTGCGCCAAAGTTGACGTCGGTGCCGTTCATCACGCGGGTGGCAGCGATTTTTTCGTCGAGCGGGCGGCCCGGCATCATCAGCGGCATCCACTCGGCCATCTCGTTACGGTCTTCGGTGTAGTGCATGTCCGAGAACGCATGGTGCTGGCTGAGGGTTTCAAAACGCTTCTTGAGGAAGGACACGCCTTTTTCGCCCTGCACGAAACTCAAGTGCGGCACCGGGCTGATAAAGGATTTGGACGAGCCAAAGGTGCTCTTTTTGGTCAGGTACGCCCAGAACTGCTTCGACACCTCAAACTGAGTGTTGATGTGCACCGCTTTTTTGATGTCGATAGAACCGTCGCCCGCCTGCGGGGTGTAGTTCAGCTCACACAGGCCGGCGTGGCCGTACCGGCGTTGTTCCACGGGTTGGAACTTTCCGCGGCACCCGAATCCATCAGCTCAACGACTTCCAGCGTAAGGCCGGGGTCGAGCTCTTTGAGCAGTACGGCCAGGGTGGCACTCATGATGCCGGCCCCAACCAGTACTACGTCGACTGCTTCGTTATGCGCCATTTAACGCGTCTCCAAAATCTGCAGCACCAAATTGTCGGCATGGCTGCCAGGAGTGACGGGGCGGTTCACGTATTGCCCCAGGTTACCCATGGCCAGGATCGCCATGTCCGATTCGCAATTCTTTGCAACTTCAGCGCACGCGTCCTGCCGGGCTAATTTGCCTATGAACGCATTCATGGGCGCCTGTGGCAATTCGACTTATGGTCAACGCGTGCGATTTGTGCAATCAATCCGTAGCGGACAGGCTCAAGCTCCGGTGTTTGAGGCGTGCTCGGTCCTGTGTGGTTGGGCTGTTCCAGACGCTGATGGTGCTTGTACAAACGCCAAACTATTCATTTGCTCGCCACACTCTTGTGAAGTTGTGAAAACCCGTTTTTTCACGCTCTTTTGAAGACGTGAACCTCAAAAAAGGGCTGCCCAGCCTGGCACCTGGCCCGCAAACCTCTGCCGACGCGCGGCAAAACGGGCAAACAACTCAAGTGGCCGAGCGCAATGGCAGCTCTGGCAGATTCGGTAAAGAGGGGAGGTTTGCAAAAAAACAGCAAGCGCGCCAGCTTCACTCGATCTGTGTGGGCGGCTCTCTGTGGGCGATTTTGGGGCTAATGCCGAGGCATTAACGATGCTGCGAGGCCCGATCAGGAGACGTCCTTATAATCGGGGGGAGATTGTAGCGAAGAACGCTGGGGAAATGGGCGTGTTTTATGACTTTTATTAGCGCTGCGGTCAGGAAGCCATCGAGTGTCGGGTTTGCGCGTGCATTACCTTGGGGCTGACCCGGGCACTCGTCGGCAGCGGGCGGTGCATCCAGCCGATATGAGTCTCCGACACTTCCACCCAGCCTTCGCCGACAGGCGGCAGGGTGCACTGCTTGAACGCCAGGCAATAGCCGCGCGCATCAAGCAACGCGTAGTTGCGGTGACGAGGGTGTTGCATAAACAATGACTTGAGAAGGCGCATGGCGGTGTACCTGTTTCGTTACATGCTCAGAGCTTGTCAGTCTGCCATGACACTCGAATGACGGATTTATGCGAAATTGTAATTTGAGCATCGCTTCAGCTGCCGTTCAGGATGGCTGGTGAGTGGCGCGCGTGCACCGTTATACTGGCGGCCTGTTTGCATCTAGTCCTGGAGAAATGAGTATGTTGCAACGCCTGTTGTTCGGTTTGATCACTGTGACCAGTTTGACCCTGGTTGGCTGCGCCAACAGCCCGCAACAACTCAGCCCGCAACCTAAAGTCACCGCACAGTTGGCGGCTGTGGGCCACGGCCAGCCAGTGTCGGTGCGGGTAGTGGATGGTCGCCCGTCGCCGACCCTGGGTTCGCGTGGCGGCCTGTACCCGGAGACTGCGCTTATTTCGGTGACCGGCCAGGATGTGCTGCCCAAGCTGCAAGCCCAGGCTGAAGCCGCCGTGCGCCTGCTGGGGTTCACCCCAACCAACTCGCCGGGCGCGCCGCAATTGACCGTCACCCTGGCCGAACTCAAGTACCAGTCGCCCAAACAGGGCCTGTATGTGACTGAAGCGTCTATCGGCGCGACGTTCAAGTCTGACGTCAGTGCCGGCACTCGTCGCTACAGCGGCCGTTATGCTGCCTCGCTGAATCAGCGCTTCGGTATGTCGCCTAACGAGGAGACCAATACCAAGTTGGTCAGCGACGTGCTGAGTGACGCCCTGACTCGCCTGTTCAAAGACCCGAGCATCGGCCAGTTGCTTGGCGCGCAGTAACCGCTGCAAAAAAAACCGGGCTCAGCAATGAGCCCGGTTTTTTTACGCCTGGCGCTTTCAGGCAGCCGTTTCTACGTAGAAGTCCAGCATGCTCACGCCCGTCAGCAAATCCAGCTCCGGCAGATCGGCATGTTGGTGCCCGCCGAGTGCGCAATAGACCAGCCAGTGGCGATCCTGAACGTTGAAAGCGAGGCCGCCGACCAACGCTTCCTGCTCATCGTTTTGGGCGATCAGATACAGCCGATCCTGGTTTTGCGCATGCAGCATGACAAGCTCCCGAGCGTTCGAAGGGCAACAGAGTGGCTTGTTAAGGTGACGTTCAGGTGACGCTGTAAATTACTCGATACATTATTGGCGAGTGGGGAAGGGAGCGTTTAAGTGGAGGGACGCCACTGTCGTTCAGGTTTGTATCTGAATCGATACCCAGACACTGATGCACCGAGGTTTGCGATGGCGCTGTCCGCACTGCTGATCAATGCTGTGGCTTTATTGGTGGCCTGCCCGGGGGCGGCGCTGCTGTCTGTGACGCGTTTGCGTGAGCAACGTGCGATGGCGGACTTGACCGCGCAGAGTGAAGAGCGCGCGATTGATCAGCCGATGTTGTTTCTGGATGTGCGTACCGAACGGGCGCACCGGTTGGCTTATCGCGTGGGGTTTGCTTGCCTTGGGCTGGCGCTGGTGGTGTCCTGGGTTAGTGCGCACCTCTGAGGGGGCTGCACAAGCCATGATCGTTCCCACGCTCTGCGTGGTAATGCGCCGACCTGGGCGCTCTGCGTCCCGTTGCGATGCAAACCGCTCGGTACATCAGGTGTGCCGAGTTGAGGCTATCGCGAGCAAGCCCGCTCCCACACAAGCCCGCTTCCACACAGGCCTGCTCCTACACAAGCCTGCTTCCGCACAGGCTTGCTCCTACACATTTTTTTACAGGGCTAGCCCTGCCTTTACCCGGTACTGGTTACGCACGGGCGTGGCGTATTGCACCACCAGATACGGCCGATGCTCGGGCGGGCATTGGTTCAAGCGCCGCTCCCACTCCGCTGTCGCCTTGGCCAACTCGTCGGCCGGGAATACGTCGGCTGCGGTGGGCACCTGCAATTGCGGATCGGCGTCGCTCCACTGCGCGTACGCCAGGTAGTGCACCGGGAATAACCGATAACCGCCGAGAATCTGCCGATCCATTTCTATGGCCAGCACCTTGGTGTCTTCGAAACGCTCGGTGATCGGCGGTGCAAAGTTCACGTGCACGCGGCCCTTGTAGCCGGTGATGCCCAAGGCAATGCTCACATCGTCCTCGCCGGGCGCTTTGCTGTAGGTGCCGGTGGTGGCGCGGATATACAGCTCGCGGGCTTTGGCGGTGTCGCACGGGTCGTATTCGTAGCTGATCGACACCGGCGTCAGGTTCAACGACTGGATCACCTCGGCGAACGGCTCGTCTTTGCGGCTGACGTGGAACATCTTGAGGATCGCCGACTCGGTGCGATCATCGCCATCCTTGGCACGGCCTTCGGCCTGGGCTATCCAGATCGACTGGCAATCGTTGCGGATCGAATGGTTGATATAGGCCGACAGCAAATTGAACGCCGCCATTTTTTCCTTTCGCCCGGTGATCGAGCGGTGCACGATAAAACTCTTGTTCAGGCGCATCAGGTCGCTGACAAATGGCTTTTGCAGCAAATTGTCGCCGATCGCGATGCGCGGTGTTGGCAGGCCAGCGTGGTAGACCGCGTAGTTGACGAAGGCCGGGTCCATTACGATGTCGCGGTGGTTGGCCAAAAACAGGTACGCGGTGCCCGACTTGAGCTGCTCGACGCCGGTGTAGGTCACCCCGTCGGTTGCACGGTCGATGGTGTGGTCGACGTAATACTCGACTTTGTCCTGTAGGGTCGCCACCGTGGTGACGCCGGCGAACTCACGGCGTAATTTGCGCGCGATCATAGGCTTGAGCAACCAGCCCAGGGCGCCTGCGAACCGCGGGAAGCGGAAATGGGTCAGGATGTCTAGAAAGGCCTTGTCACTGAACAAACGTGCCAGCACTGCCGGGACTTCGCTGTCGTTGTAAGGTCGGATGGTATCGAATTCGCCCATCATGCTCTCTTGTTAGAAACGGCTAGGGTAAGTAAAGGAAATATCGGCAGGCGGCAAAAGTTTGGCTCTGCCGGGAATAGCCCTGTAAATAGACCGGCGATTATACGCACAAGTCACTTGGGAGACCGTGATGCTGGAAACCGAGCCGTACGATTGTCCTTATTGTGGTGAGCCCGCCGAGGCGGTGTTGGACCTTTCTGGTGGCGATCAGTCATACATAGAGGACTGCCCGGTGTGTTGCCGGCCGATTAATTTCACCCTGCAAACGGATGGGCAAGAATGGATGCTTGAAGTCCATGCCGAGAACGACTGACAGGTGCGCCTATGCAGCGAATTTACGAACCTGAAAACCTGATGGAAGGCGAGCTGCTGCAGCAGATGCTCGCCAGCGAGGGCATCGAGGCGCACCTGGTGGGGCGCCATTTGCTCGGTGGCACCGGCGAACTGCCGATTTTTGGCCTGCTGGGGCTGGAGGTCGGTAACGACCAGGCCGCCTATGCCCGCGAGCTGATTACCGCCTACATCGGTGCGCAGCCGCTGCCTGGCGAAGAACCCGACAGCTTCCCCGACGTGTTGGTCTGTTAGGCTGTCGGTCGGTTTACCCAAGAGTCGTGTTACCCCATGTGTGGACGTTATGCCCTGTTTCGCTGGAACCCCACGTTTGCTGCCTTGCCGGGCTTTCCGGCCGACCAGCAGGCCCAGTGGAACATCTCCCCCAATGATTCGGTGCTGATTCAGCGCGCCACCGACGGCCAGCACACCCTGGCCCGCGCCCGCTGGGGCCTTACGCCGCCGTGGCTGACAGACCTGTCGCGCACCCCGGCTCACGCCCGCGCAGAAACCCTCGCTGAGCAACCGATGTTTCGCGAAGCCTTTCGTCAGCGCCGCTGCCTGCTGCCGGCCAATGGTTTTTACGAATGGCGTGGCACGTTGCGCAAGCGCCCTTACTGGCTGACGCCGGGTGAAGGTTCGACGCTGTTTTTTGCCGCAATCTGGGAAGCGTATCCGGTGCAGGAGCAGGTATGGCTGAGCACGGCGGTGGTCACCCAGGCTGCACAGAGTCAGCGCCGGCCATTGATTCTGGATGCGGCGGGGCAAGCGGCCTGGCTGGACCCCGAAACCCCATTGCCGGTGTTGCAGAGCTTGCTGGCGAGTGAGCCGGCGGCGCTGCGCGAGCGCGTGCTGGCGAATATGGTGAATGATCCGAAATTGAATGGCCCGGAGTGTTTGACGCCGGGTTGACAGGTCGCGCGTTCAGTCAGCGTGTGGGATGTATCGGTTATTGGGCGGTTACACGTCTTTTGTATCTGGCGCCGATACAAATGACCGCCTACGATACGCGCCATGTTTTCAGGGAGCGTGTTCATGAAGAAGTCATTGGTCGTAAGTGGGTTGTGTGCGGCGCTGCTGCTGGCCGGTTGCCAGTCGGTGAATACCACCAGCGGCGGGGCCGTTGGGGTCGAGCGCAAGCAGTACATGTTCAGCATGCTGTCGAGTCAGGAAGTCGACCAGATGTATGCCCAGTCTTATCAAAAGACGTTGGGTGAGGCGAGCGGCAAAGGCATGGTCGACAAGACCAGCGCCAACGCCAAGCGTGTACAGGCGATTGCCGACCGCTTGATCGCCCAGGCGCCGAACTTCCGCCCGGATGCGGCGCAGTGGAAGTGGGAAGTCAACCTGATCAAAAGCGACGAGATGAACGCCAACTGCGGGCCTGGCGGCAAGATCTTCGTGTACAGCGCGTTGATCGATAACCTCAAGCTTACCGATGACGAACTGGCTGCGGTGATGGGCCATGAAATCGCGCATGCCCTGCGCGAACACGGGCGTGAAGCCATGTCCAAGGCTTACGGCATCCAGATGGCCAAGCAGGGCGCCGGTGCCCTGTTCGGTCTGGGCCAGGACAGCCTGGCGTTGGCCGATACCGTGGCCAACTACGGCATGACCTTGCCCAACAGCCGCGCCAATGAAAACGAAGCCGACCTGATCGGCCTCGAACTGTCGGCCCGCGCCGGTTACAACCCGAACGCGGCCATCACGTTGTGGAACAAAATGGCCAAGGCCTCGGAGGGTTCGCCACCGGAGTTCATGAGCACGCACCCGGCTTCCGACAGCCGAATCGCCTCGTTGCAGGCGGCGATTCCGAAAGTGATGCCGCTTTACCAGCAAGCCAGCAAGTCCTGACGGGGCGAACTTCAAGCTGCAAGCTGCAAGCCGCAAGCTACAAGCTACGGCGCTGCTTCTTCTTGCAGCTTGCAGCTTAAAGCTTGCAGCTTTTAAAGCTAGATCCAACCGCTGCTCTGCATGGCTTTGTAGACCGCCACCACTGCGAGGATGAAAAACGCCGTAGCCGCCAGTCGACGGATCAGCGTCAACGGCAGTTTGTCTGCCGCAAAATTCCCCGCCAACACCACTGGCACGTTGGCAATCAGCATGCCCAGCGTGGTGCCGATGATCACCAGCCACAGCTCCGGGTATTGCGCCGCCAGCATCACCGTGGCGATCTGCGTTTTGTCACCGATTTCTGCGAGGAAGAACGCAATCAGCGTGGTCAGGAACGGCCCGAACTTGCGTGTGGTACTGGCTTCGTCATCGTCGAGTTTGTCCGGCACCAACGTCCACAGTGCCGTGGCGCAGAAGCTCGCCGCGAGTATCCAGTGCAACACTGCATCCGAGAAGAAGCTGCCGAACCAGGCACCCACGGCACCCGCGGCGGCATGGTTGGCCAGGGTCGCGGCGACGATACCGGCGATAATCGGCCAGGGTTTGCGAAAGCGTGCGGCAAGGATGAGCGCGAGCAATTGCGTCTTGTCGCCGATTTCGGCCAAGGCAACGACTGCGGTAGGGACGAGCAGAGAATCCAGCATCAGGTAGGTTCCAGGGGCGGGTCGACACGGCTATGACACGTACAGCCTTCCCGCCCCGGGTAAGGTGTGCGTGTCATAGGTCTTGTCAAACCCCGGCCCGTCTGTGCGGACTCCTGGGTCGCATACGCCATGGTCTGTTGACCAAGTATGTTGACGTATGCCGGACGAGCGTGGGCTCGTGGGAGACTACTCCCCTAGGACGGAGCGGATTCTGCCTAGGCAAAATCCATTCGGCAAGCCTTCATTGGGAAAAATATTTCAGGGCCGCTTGGCACGATAAATGCGAAAACCCTGGCCTTGCGCCTTGACTGCGCACACGCCCAAGTGCTCTTCGATCAGCGGTTGATACTTCAGGAAACTGTTCGCAACCAACCGAAGTTCGCCGCCTTTTGCCAGATGTTTGCCTGCTTTTCGCAGCAAGTTCTCGGTCGCTAAATAGTCGGTGTGCACCCCGACATGAAACGGCGGGTTGCTCAAAATCGCGTTGAAACCCATCGGCGCAGCGTCGATCCCGTCACCGGTCAACACCTCGGCTTCCAGGCCATTGGCCGCCAATGTCAGGCGGCTGCTGGCAGCGGCGAAGGCGTCCACGTCGAGCATCGTGACGGTGTTATGCGGGTACCGGCGTTTTACCGCCGCCCCCAGCACGCCGGCGCCGCAACCGAAGTCGAGCAAGTGGCCGCTGGGCAATTTATCCAGATGCTCCAGCAACAGCGCCGTGCCGCGGTCCAGCCGGCCATGGCTGAATACGCCCGGCAAGCTCACCACCTTGAGTGGCCCATCGGCCAACGGCACCTCGAAGATTTGGGCGAGGCTTTCCAGTTCGACCGCTTGCGGCGCGTTGGCCACGGTGATCTGCCACAGTTGGCAGTGCCGCGCGTTATCCAGCTTGCGCGGTTTACCGAAGGGGCTCATCTGCTTGGCGGCGCTTTCGATACCGCTTTTTTTCTCGCCCACCAGGTACAGCTCGGCGCCGGGCAGGCGCGCGGCCAGGGCGTTGAGCAGGTAGTCGGTGAGGTCTTTGGACTTGGGCAGGAAAATCACCGCCGCATCAAATGCCCGCTCGGGCACGTTCACGCCGAACTGGCTGCGCTCGGGGAAGCGCGCGTCGAGCGCCGCCTGATCACCGGCATGCCAGCTCCAGCCGTGCGCATTGGGCAAGCGGCCGAGCAAGTCGTCGGCGGGCAAACCTGCCAGCAGCACGTTGCCTTGAAAAAGTTCGGCCTGACGAAGCAGTACTTCACTGCGCGGATCCATGGTCTGCTCCTTGAAAAGGGGCGCAGTTTATCAACTGACGACGCGCAGCGGGGCGCCGCTGAAAAAGCCTCGGGCGTTTTCGGCCAATTGGCCGACGATTCGTTGCCGCGCCTCGCGGCTGCCCCAGGCGTTGTGGGGGGTGACGATCAGCCGAGGGATGTCGGCGGCCAGCAGCGGGTTGCCCTGCACTGGCGGCTCCACGCTGAGTACGTCGGTGGCCGCGCCGGCCAAATGGCCGCTGCGCAAGGCGTCGGCCAGCGCCTGTTCGTTGATCAAACCGCCGCGCGCGGTGTTCACGACAAACGCGCCCGGCTTGAGCAGCGCCAGCTCACGCGCGCCGATAAAGTCGCGTGTGTGTTCGTTCAGCGGGCAATGCAGGGTCAGCGCATCCACTTGCCCGAGCAGTTCATTCAGCGGCACGCGGTCGGCGCGGGCAGGCCGGCCAGGAATCGCGCCGAGCAGCACGCGCATGCCGAAGGCTTCGGCCAGCCGTGCCACGGCACTGCCCAGTTCGCCATGCCCGAGCAGGCCGAGGGTTTTGCCTTGCAGCTCGACGATCGGATGGTCGAGCAGGCAGAACTGCTTGGCCTGTTGCCACTTGCCGGCGCCGACGTCGCGTTGATAGTCCTGTAAACGTGTGGCCAGGTTGAGCAACAGCATGATTGTGTGTTGCGCCACCGACGGCGTGCCGTAGCCCTGGCAATTGCTCACGGTAATACCCTGGGCGCGTGCAGCTTGGAGGTCGACGTTATTGGTACCGGTGGCCGACACCAGAATCAGCTTGAGTTCAGGGCACGCCGCCAGGGTTTGCGTGGTGAGGGCGATCTTGTTACTGATCACCACGTGGGCGCCTTGCAGGCGCTCCAGTACATTTTGCGGCGTGGTGTCGGTAAACAATTCAAGCTCGCTGAAGCTGTTGTGCAACTCGCTGAGGTCGAGGTCGCCCAGGTCCAGCGACGGGTGATCAAGGAAGACGGCGCGGCGATTGTTCGTCATCAACTGTACCTTTTGCGACAGGGTTCTAAGGCGTAATCTGCCGAGCCTATCAGATGGGTTAATCCGTTACGCAAGGGAGTGAGCATGTACGCCGCCGAGTTTTTAACCGTAGCCTTGATTCACTTGTTGGCGGTGGCCAGCCCTGGCCCGGATTTCGCCGTGGTGGTGCGCGAAAGTGTGACCCATGGCCGCCGCGCCGGAACCTGGACCGCGCTGGGCGTGGGTTCGGCGATTTTTCTGCACGTGGGCTACTCGTTGCTCGGTATCGGTTTGATCGTGTCGCAATCAATCGTGCTGTTCAATGCGCTGAAATGGGCGGCGGCGGCGTACTTGCTGTACATCGGCTTCAAGGCCCTGCGCGCGCAGCCAGCCAAACCTGTCGCCGAAGGTGATTTGCAGCCTGAAGTGGGCGAGCGCACGCCGCGTGGGGCGTTTACCGCAGGTTTTGTGACTAACGGTTTAAACCCTAAAGCCACGCTGTTTTTCCTGTCGCTGTTCACTGTGGTGATCAACCCGCACACGCCGCTGGCGGTTCAGGCCGGTTACGGCGTGTACCTGGCGGTGGCGACGGCGTTGTGGTTCTGTCTGGTGGCGATGCTGTTCAGCCAGCAGCGCGTGCGTGCCGGCTTTGCGCGGATGGGGCATTGGTTTGATCGAACCATGGGCGCGGTATTGATTGCCATTGGTGTGAAGCTGGCGTTTACCAGCATGAAATGACCAGGGCCCTGGCGGTGTGTCAGCCAAGTATTTTTCAACGCCCGAAAGCCGACCCAATCCCCCAAGCAGAACTCGGTCAAACT
>NZ_VUAZ01000003.1 GCF_009296165.1 Pseudomonas kitaguniensis
GGCTGGGGGGTTGGGGCGGCGCGATGTTGTTGTCGTTTGGCATTGAGTGCCTGTTTCGCTTGATCGACTGGGTAGTGTTGGGCGGCAAGCGCCTGCGCCAGAGCCGGCCGATTGAAGAGCGTGACCTTAAAGGCCTCTAAAGACCGCCACAGCTCTACTTTAAATGTGGGAGCGGGCTTGCTCGCGACTGCGGTGTGTCAGATAAGTATTTTCAACGGATGCACCGAAATCGCGAGCAAGCCCGCTCCCACAGAAAGCAAACCTGCGGTGTTTTAACGACTCAGGACGCTGCGGTTCGCCACAGTCGCGCAATATCCGCAGCGCGCTCACGCAGCAAGCGCGGTGCTTCAGTGCATGCCTGTTGCAGGCTCATCGGGCCGGAGGGCAAGGCAAATGCGGCGTGCACACCGTGCGCGTACATCTGTTCGTAGCCATCGCCCAAGGTGCCAGCAATCACAATCACCGGTACAGCGTGGCGTTGAGCAATGCACGCCACACCAAACGGCGTCTTGCCGCGCAGCGTTTGAGCGTCGAAACGCCCTTCACCGGTGATCACCAGGTCTGCACCGCGTATGGCCTGATCCAGCCCAACCAGTTCGGCAACCACCTCCACCCCGGCGCGAAACTGCGCGTCAAGAAATGCCTTGGCAGCAAACCCCAATCCCCCGGCGGCACCACTGCCTGGCTCATCGCGTACCTCTTTGAAGAGCACTTCAGCGCAGTGATCGGCGAAGTGGCCGAGGGCTGCGTCGAGTTGCTCAACCTGCTGCGGATTAGCGCCTTTTTGCGGACCGAAAATCGCCGAAGCACCCTGCGGGCCGCACAGCGGGTTGTTCACATCGGCGGCGATTTCAAAGCGCACGCGGGCCAGGCGTGGGTCCATGTGTTCAAGGCTGATGCGCGCCAAGCCGGCCAACGCCAGCCCGCCGGGTGCCAGACTCTGGTCGTCGGCATCCAATAATTGCACGCCAAGCGCCTGCATCGCCCCCGCGCCAGCGTCATTGGTCGCACTGCCGCCAATCGCCAGGATGATACGTTGAGCGCCAACATCGAGGGCGGCGCGGATCAACTCACCCGTGCCATAGGTGCTACTGGAGCAGGCGTCGCGCTTATCCGGCGCGACCCGTTGCAAGCCACTGGCCTCGGCCATCTCGATGATCGCCGTATGGCTGTCGGCCAGCCAGCCCCAGCGCGCCTCCAGCGTGCCGCCCAACGGGCCTTGAACTGTATGGCTCCGCCATTCGCCCTGGCAGGCGGCGAGCACCGATTCCACCGTACCTTCACCGCCGTCCGCCATCGGGCACTCGATCAATTGTGCATCTGGCCACACCTGCGCCAACCCTTCGGCGATAGCCTGGGCGACGCCTTCGGCACTCAGGCTGTCCTTGAACGAGTCGGGGGCGATGATGATTTTCATGGGCTTTCTCCGGTTTTTATAACGCCCATGCTGCCAGTTGGTTGCGGCAATAACGCCGGTCCAATGCACAACTGCCAGCGAGGTTTGTTGTTCATTCCGACAAAACCTGCGGCAGTAACTGCACACCGAGGTACAGCGCGAGCATGCCGTCGAGGGTCAACGGGTCGACGCCACTCAGCTCGGCAATCCTTTCCATGCGGTAACGCAGGCTGTTGCGGTGGATGCCCAACGCGTCCGCACACGCTTGGCTTTGGCCGTCGTGTTCGCACCAACTGCGCAGCGTCGCTTGCAATTGCCCATTGCTGTCCTTGGCCAACACCTTGCGCAAGGGGCTGAGCAACTCATCCAGGGCATCGTCGTTGCGATGACGCCAAAGCATGACGGGCAAGCGGTAGCGAGTGAGCGTGAGCAGGCGTGAGTGGGGCAACACATCGCGCCCGTAGGCCAGCAAGTCACCGACACGCCGGTAACAGCGGCGTAAGCCTGCCAAGCCGTCGGCCTGCCCGCCGACGGCTACGCGCAAGATGTTCCAGCCCAGCCCCTGGAGTTTTTCCAGCAATTTGGGGTTGTCCACCGCTACCGCAGCGGGCCGGCACCACAACAGCGAGAATTGCGCGGAGCTGACACACCAACTGTCCGGGTAACGGCTGGTCAGCCACGCGCTTAACGCCTCTGCCGACTGGCCCACGCCCAGTTCAAACAGGTACGGTGTACGCGGCATTTGCGGTTTAAGCCCGAGTTGCCGGGCCTCATCGACCAGGCGCGGCGAATCGCCGGTTTCCGCCAGCAACAAGGCCAGCAGGTCATCGCAACGCTGGCGCCGCCATTGCTGCTCGGCTTGCTGATGGCGATGGCTGACGAGCATTTCGGCGGTCATGCGCACCAGCTCAGCGTACGTGCGCAACAGCTCGGGTTCGCCGGTAATGCCGAGCACGCCGATCAAGCGTTGATCGTGCATCAGCGGCAGGTTGATGCCCGGTTGCACACCTTTAAGGTGCTTGGCGGTTTGCCCGTCAATCTCCACCACGCGCCCGTTGGCCAGCACCAATTGCGCGCCTTCATGGCGGGTGTTGATGCGCTCCGGCTCGCCACTGCCGAGAATCAGCCCCTGACTGTCCATGACGTTGACGTTATAGGGCAGGATGGCCATGGTGCGATCGACAATATCCTGCGCCAGGTCATGATCCAGCTCGAACATGGGGCTAACTTCCTTGAAAGGCGTGGTTGGTCATAGGCACAGCGCAAAGCCTGCTTGACTGTGCGCAAGCACAAAGACAGCAGCCCGCCGGGTGGCCGAGACTCGTTAGGCGATCAACGTTACCCTCGCGTCGCAAAAAATCATAATAAAGAGAGAATGCCATGTCACAGAGCGCCGCTGCCCCACTGGCCACCGATCACGATAAAAACGCCATCTACAAGCGCGTTACCCTGCGCCTGATCCCCTTCATTTTCATCTGCTACCTGTTCAACTACCTTGACCGGGTGAACGTTGGCTTCGCCAAGTTGCAGATGCTCGATGCATTGAAATTCAGTGAAACGGTGTACGGCCTCGGCGCCGGGATCTTCTTTATCGGCTACGTGCTGTGCGGCGTGCCGAGCAACCTGGCGCTGACTAAATTCGGCCCGCGGCGCTGGATCGCGCTGATGATGATCGTGTGGGGCACGCTGTCGACCTGCCTGCTGTTCGTCACCACGCCGACGCATTTCTACACCCTGCGTTTGTTCACCGGTGCCGCTGAAGCCGGCTTCTTCCCTGGCGTGGTGCTGTACCTTTCGCAATGGTTCCCGACCTTTCGCCGTGGGCGGATCATGGCGTTGTTCATGTCGGCGATCCCGGTGTCCGGTTTGCTCGGCAGCCCGTTTTCCGGCTGGATTCTCACCCATTTCGCGGCTGGCCAAGGTGGTTTGGCGGGCTGGCAATGGATGTTTTTGCTGCAAGGCATTCCGACTGTGATCCTCGGCGCGCTTGCGTACTTCCTGCTCAGCGACAGCTTTGCTCACGCCAAGTGGCTCAAACCCCACGAGCGCGCGGTGCTGGAGGCTGACCAGGCGACGGATTTGGCGAACAAACCCAAAACCACCACCGACTCGTTGGCCGAGGTGTTCAAGAACCCGGCGATCTGGGCGTTCGGCCTGATTTACTTCTGTATCCAGAGCGGTGTGTACGCGATCAACTTTTGGCTGCCGTCGATCATCAAGAACCTCGGGTTCAGCGATAACCTGGTGATTGGCTGGCTCAGCGCGATTCCTTATCTGCTGGCGGCGGTGTTTATGTTGCTGGTCGGGCGCTCGGCTGATTTGCGCAAAGAGCGACGCTGGCATTTGGTGGTGCCGATGTTGATGGGCGCTGTCGGTTTGGTGATCGCGGTGAACTTTGCAACGACGCCGGCGATTGCGATTCTGGGCTTGACCATTGCCACGATGGGCGCGCTCACCGGCTTGCCGATGTTCTGGCCGGTGCCGACCGCGATGCTGAGTGCCGGCGCGGCGGCGGGTGGTTTGGCGTTGATTAACTCGATGGGCCAGATGGCGGGTTTTCTCAGCCCGTATATCGTCGGGTTTGTGAAAGATGCCACCGGCTCGACCGACATTGCGTTGTACTTGCTGGCAGCCGTTATCGTCGCCGGCAGCGTGCTCGCGCTGCGCATGACGCGCACCCTTAAAGCCTGACACGCTGATCGCGCGCTGATCGTTCCCACGCTCGTTTAAGCAAGGTGTTGAAATCGCGGGGATATGAGGCGCGTCACCTCGAGCAATTCCTGAGCAGTGTGCTCGGTGCACTGATGTTGGAAAACGGCGAACCGCGGCTTGAAACCTTCACTGAAGCGCTTTTGCTCAAGGGCCAGGCGCACCGAAGCGAAGGTGTGGCCAGATCGGTGGGAAAAGTGTCGCACGGGCTCGCTGCGCTGGAGATTTTGGACTGGCATCTGGCTCGCGCGTGAGCAACCTGGGGTTAGCTCCCCTGTTGATTGGAGCCTGTCGACCTGCGCCGCGTATATTGCAGCGGTTGATCGAATGACCGTCGGTGAATGGGCTCTGGCGTCGGGGCGTGGAACCAAGCTCAGGAGGCTTGGCCTACCGATCGCGCCCAATTCAAAAGGTTGATTTTTGGGCGCCATGCGCCGCTATCATTTTGTATACTCGGTGCCCGCAGAAACTGAGTACAACACCGGACCTTTCAATACGGTGTTATCCCTATGTCTTGTAACGGGTTTCTAAAAGACGCCTTAAAAACGTTGTATCTAATGCTTTTTCACTACTCATAAAGACGCTAAGTACCTCGTCATAGCTACCACGGCTCCAGATATGTTCCTTTAACCAGTCAAACGCAGGGCGTATGTTGCCACTGCAGAAATCGCTTGAATAGTCTTGGTGAACGGCGGTGAACTGGTGAAATAGATGTGCAGCGTAGACTTGACCTAAGACATAACAAGGAAAATACCCAAAAAGACCGAGAGACCAATGAATATCTTGCATGCAACCAAGCCGAAGATCGTTGCCCGGAGATAGCCCCAAATAATCAACACTTAATATGTTCCAACATTCTGGAAGATCAGATACTTCAATTTCGCCGTTTATTAGTTTCAGTTCTAGCTCAAAGCGCAAAATTATATGGAGAATATAAGATACCTCATCCGCCTCTATTCTTATAAGTCCAAGGCGAGTTTGGTTGTAGTAGAAGTTAAGTTCATCAGCTGAAATCGGAAATTGGTGCTTGTCCGATAAAGTTCTCGATAAGTAAGTCAAGAATGCGGGATGCCGGCCGATCATATTTTCGAAAAAAAGGCTCTGAGACTCATGCACGCCTACTGAGCGAGGCAGGTTGATCGGGTGCCCACGGGGGAAGGTCGGCAGGTTCTGTTCATAACATGCATGCCCCGTTTCATGGATGACCTCAAGCAGCCCATCAAGAACCGAAGAGTCTTTTTTTAGTATGAGCCGTGTATCCTCAGGCACGCCGGCACAAAACGGATGCTCTCCAAAATCTATCCGACCTCTGGTGAGGTCAAACCCAAAAACACATGAAATATTTAAGAAAAGCTTTTCCCTGTCATCGATCGTAAGAAGTCGGCGCTGAGCGGCTGCTGTCGAAGCGGGTTTAGAGTTGGCGAGAATATCAATTGCCCATACCTTCAACTCCTCAAAAGCAGGCTTTAGTTGAGCGATGCGAAGGCCAGGCTCATGAATATCCAGCAAACTGTCGTAAAGCTCCAAGCCGGTAGCCTCTGCGCGATGCTGGGCTTCTAATCGGATGACCTCAACAACAGCTGATAAAGCTGGAGCATAACTCTCCCAATCATTCCTCGATCTACAATCAGCCCACAGACTCTCAGCTCTGGACGTTGCTCGGGTCTTGCGGTCCTGCAGTTCAGCGGGTACCGCAAGATGACAGCGAAGGTACCGATCTACCTCCCTAAGGCACGACTGGTCGCGTGTTGCCGCACATCGAAGTGCAGCAGGCAAATCGCACGACTCCATCAACTCGACCAGATTATCTCGACGCAAAGCGTTTAGGGTTGCCACCGACTGAGTTCGCGCAGCTAGTGACGCAGCTTTCACATGAAGTGATTGATCCCACTCGGCTAGCCTCACCGCATGGCGTAACTGGTAATCTTTCTCAAAGTGCTGGTTGATTCGTCCAATGACTTCATCAGAATTAGTCATGTTGTCTCCCGATGGGTCCGTGAAAGCCATGCAGGCCGCAAGATATTCACGATTAATGCACTTATAAGAATGAAAATAAAACCAATAATTGTACTGGCTGAAGGTTTTTCGCCAAAATAGGTCATGGCTAATACAACAGAAATGATAGGTGAAAATAAAGTCGCGTAGCTTGCGTATTCGGCACTTTGAAGCTTGATTAGATAGAACCAGATATAAAAAACGACCGCACCGCCAAAAATCCCCATAAATAAAATCGACGCAGCAGCAGACAATGACAAGTTTCCAGAAAACTCGATGATTTCGGTGGGCCAATCTAAAAATAGCGGGGACACCAAGAAGACGCAAAAGCAACCGAAGGTTACCTGCCAAAATACTTTCACCCGGAAATCTATATCAGTCTCTAATCGCTGTGCGATTATGGAGCCGACCGACCAAGAGACGGCGCTTGACAGGATGATTAAGTGGCTTGAAGAAAATTGAAAGCTTCCGATAATCAACCAGACTCCTATTGAGCAGAACGTCAGCGAAGCAATAGAGAAACTATTGAATTTCCGATTGAGTATCATCACAAAAAAAGAGGTAAAGCAAGGCATTGTATAGATTAGAGAAGTTGAATCGGAAATACTCAGGCGCTCCAATGCTATATTGTTTAAAATTGGGACAAGGAAAACATTTGGAACTGCGATAATGAAAAGCTTTAGATAAAGCATAGCGTCTAAAGTTATGCTGAGATCATTCACGGGTTTCCAAAATATTGCGTAGAGGAAAAGAACACTGATAAAAGCGCATGCTAATCGGAATGGCCAAGCGCCCAGAGCCTGAACACCTATTTTGGACACCGGCAAGCCAGCGCCCCAAATCAGGGCCATGACTGCTATAAGAAGCAAACTTTTTTGAAATGGCGACATTATCAAATTAACCATAACGAGCAATGAGGGCGATCCGGTTTTGAGCGGGAGGCGCCGTTACCATCGATACAAAATGCGGGACTTTTCGCTGCGAAGTATCGAATACAAATAGTCGACCATAAGAAGGCGTTAAGGTGTCATGAACTGAGGATCGTGTTTCGTTCAAAATAAAAGTTAACCCGCCGAAATTCAGGTTCCACTGCGACGTGAGGTTTAATGCTATTCCGAGATTTGAGCCTGGATCACAATGAGTTGTTAAGAAATCACCTTGATCGAAACGATTAATGTAGCGAACTTCCATCGCTCCGATTGATCGCCCCGAGAGCATCGACAATAAGCTCAGGAAGTCTTCTCTCATAAGATAATCGTCGAAGAGTTTCATAGCTGGATGAATCGGCACACCCTCTAACGCTGTCAATCGCCGAAAACTAAAAGCAAAACCTCCTTCGTGGTAAACTTTAAGTGCGTCGGCTTTAACGTGTTTTAAGCGTAAGGGCGACACACTGTACGGCAGATCAACTTCTTCAGTAGAATTGCGGATGATGTAGGTCCAATCTTGTTCCTCGATACCATCGCACGCGTTTTTACACCCGCGCACAAGATCCGGGAAACATGAAGAAAGATCGATTGAACAATAACCGTATTCTCTAAAAGACCTTGATGCTTTATTCATGTTCGAAAACGGTCTCCTCTCGTTTATTTAGAGTTTGCATTGATAGATAAATCCTCTTTCCTACTACCGCTGGTCGATCGTAGCCAGTAATGCACTTAACGATTTGATCACATGCCAACCCAGCCATTGCTGACAAAGAGGGCGCACTTTGCCAGGCGTTAACAGTCCGATCTCCATCCAAAAAATTGTGTTTCAGCCGAGCCCGCTGGAATTTCTCAATAGTGGGTTTGTTACTGTAATAAGTTTGTCGCGCAGATTGCTTTACATCTTCGAAAGATTCGTGCGACCCATCATTTAGGAATAATGGCCCAATGGATATTTCAAGCGGGTCTCCTCCTAGTTCCATTACCGGAATTCCACGCTCCTTAGCCAGGGTGTGGATCATTTCCTCCGGTGTGTGCTTTCGGTAATAACCCAAGCTTGCCCATGCAAGCACGATGAAATCCACACCCTCTAACAGCTTGCTAATTTGCTTTGGATCTGGGGCAGCAAACTCACAAAATGTTTCTACTTTTACATTAGGGTTATACTCGTAAATTCTTTCTTTGGCCGCTATAACTTTTTCTTTTCCAACATCTGAAGTTGTGTAAAGTACTTGTCGATTTATGTTGGATAATTCGACATCATCACCGTCAACCAAGCGCAGCTTTCCAATACCGGCCAGTGCGAGCAACAGAGAGCACCACGTTCCCCAGCCTCCCATGCCAAACATAACGACAGTGCTGGACTTTAGGCGCTCCTGATAAACTTGAGAATGGACATGCGCCTTATCTATGAGCGAGAATTGCAGCATTTGCCGATCGTATCGCTCGACTTCTTCGCTGGTCAATGCACTGGAAAAATACGCATTATCTTCCAGCAGATTCATCTCATGAAGCGTTGCAATAAAACCAGTGAGATCATCCTCTGTCACCTCAACACCCTGGTGCCCTAATTCTTTGGCAATACGCGGTACTGTGCGGGTGCCATCCAATTTCTCAAGAACCTCTTTCACCCAATCTGGCGGTGCAACAATGATCTTGGATACCCCCGGGATCTCTCCGATGCAAATATCACCGTCCTCAGCCCGTATGATGTGATGTGATCGCTTAATGATAGGCTTGGTGTTGGTATTCATATTAGGCTCGCAGTTATGTTTGCCACAAAGAAAGGGGCTGCAGTAAGCAACCCCTCACCGAGAACCGTAACTGAATTAAATTTCCAGCTCGACCTCTTCGCCTTCAGAATACATAGCCTTCTCCTCGGAGATGGCCGATACGCGCTCTTCAAGTTCTTCGAATTGTACGTTTTGCATGATTCACCTCAATGGTTTTCAGGTTAATTTCATTCAAAAATACGTTCAAATGCTGCGTTTTGTAACGCGTAAATATTTATAGAGTACGGGCCGGTGCTTCGCGCCTCTATTTTGCTTCATATTATTTCTATGGCCTCTAGGACCTGTTGCGGTTTTGCGCTAACCGATTGATTTGTAGGTGCAAGCTCGTATCGTTGAAGCCCTGACCGGGCCAACAGCACCTGGTATTTTCGCCAGGGCGCGCTGTTGCAGGAGGTCGAGGTGACGGGCGATTACCTCAGCGACGACGGTAAAATTTTTGGGCTCTGGGCGCTGGCGGGCCACGGTATCGCCTACAAACCCAACCTGGATGTCGCCCGTGATATTCAGGCCGGGCGGCTGGTGCCGCTGTTGCCCGATTGGCAAGGCGAGCCCACGCCGTTCAACCTGATGTGCCCTCACCGCCTGCAAGTGTCGGAACGGGTGAAAGTGCTGCATCGCGTCCTGCAGCAGCGTTGTCAGAGCTTGCTGAACATATGAAGAAACGCGCGCAGGGCTTGTTCCAGAGCCCTTGAGTCTGGTATTGCATGACTCACGTTTGCCTGCCTTAAGGAGCTTTGCATGATTTACCGCACATTGGGCCAGTCCGGCTTGCAGGTCAGCGCGCTGACCTTGGGCACCATGATGTTTGGCGAACAGACCAGCACTGAAGACTCGCTGCGCATCATCGACAAGGCCTGGGACCAGGGCATCAATTTTATCGACACCGCCGACGTGTATACCGGCGGGCGCTCCGAGGAAATCGTCGGCGAGGCCATCGCCCGCCACCGCGAGGATTGGGTGCTGGCGTCCAAAGTGGCGATTGGCCCTACCGACGGCCTGCCCAACCGCAGCGGCCTGAGCCGCAAGCGCCTGTTCAATGCGCTGGAAGCCAGCCTTGCGCGCCTCGACACCGACTACCTGGACATCTACTACCTGCACCGTGAAGACCACAACACGCCGCTGGAAGTCACGGTGTCGGCGATTGGCGACCTGATCCGCCAAGGCAAGATTCGCTACTGGGGCTTGTCCAACTATCGCGGCTGGCGCATCGCCGAAGTGATTCGCGTGGCTGAACGCTTGGGCGTAGACAAACCGATTATCAGCCAGCCGCTGTACAACATCGTCAACCGCCAGGCGGAGGTCGAGCAAATTACCGCAGCCGCCGCTTACGGCTTGGGCGTGGTGCCGTATAGCCCGCTCGCGCGAGGCGTACTCAGCGGTAAATACGCGCCCGACGTCGCACCCGAGCCTGGCAGCCGTGCGGCGCGCCAGGACAAACGCATTCTGGAAACCGAATGGCGCATGGAATCGCTGCGCATCGCCCAGCAGATTCAGCAGTACACACAAGGGCGTGGCGTGGGGATTGTCGAGTTTGCGATTGCCTGGGTGCTGAATAATTCGGCGGTGAGCTCGGCGATTGTCGGGCCGCGTACCGAGGCGCAGTGGGATGCCTACACCGGGGCGCTGGAGGTAAACATCAGCGCTGAGGATGAAGCGTTTATCGACTCGCTGGTCACGCCGGGCCATTCCTCCACACCGGGGTTTAATGACGTCAGCCATTTTGTCTCGGGTCGAGTTGCCCGTTAGTCAGCGATCAACCTCGCGTCTGTGGAGAGCCGGCTCTCCACAGAATTTGCCCAAAAAGCGCAAACGTGTCCCGCTAAAAGCACCATAATCCCTCGCTGAAATTCCCCTGCTTGTTTATCAATTGGTTTTCGCGAGGACAGTGTGTCTAAAGGTGTTGTTTTATCGGTGTTGGCCTCGGTGTTGTTTGCCGTGATGTATTACTTCACCTCGTTGCTCACGCCCTTGAGCGGTCTGGAGATTTTCGGTTGGCGCATGCTGCTCACCGTGCCGTGCATGAGCGTATTCATGCTGGTCAGCGGCGAATGGCGGCGCGTGTGGGAGCTGCTGCGGCTGTTGGCGAACCGGCCGCGGTTGATCGGCGGCGTGCTGCTGTCGTCAGCCTTGGTGGGCACGCAGTTGTGGTTGTTTATGTGGGCGCCGCTGAATGGGCGCAGCCTTGAGGTGTCGTTGGGCTACTTTCTGTTGCCATTGACCATGGTGCTGACGGGCCGCCTGGTGTACGGCGAGCGCCTGTCGCGCTTGCAGCAGATAGCCGTATTTTTTGCAGCGCTCGGCGTATTGAATGAGCTGTACCAGGCTGGCGGATTCTCTTGGGCGACGCTGGTGGTGATCATTGGTTACCCGGTTTATTTTGTGGTGCGCAAATACTTGACCACCGATCACTTGGGCGGCCTGTGGCTGGACATGGCGTTGATGCTGCCGGTGGCGTGGTGGTTTGTGCAGAGCGGTGAACAGGGCTATGCGGTATTTGATGCCCACGCGAAGTTGTATGCGCTGATTCCGTTGTTGGGTTTGATCAGTGCCTCGGCGTTGGTGAGCTACATCGTTGCCAGCCGGTTGTTGCCCTTCAGCCTGTTCGGGTTGCTGAGCTATGTGGAGCCGGTGTTGCTGCTGGGGGTGGCGCTATTGCTGGGCGAAGGCATCAAGCCTGGGCAATGGCTGACCTACATCCCGATCTGGCTGGCGGTGTTGGTACTGGTGTATGAAGGCTTCAAGCACCTGATGCGCCAACGCAGGGCCTGATGCGCAGGCGATAAAAAGCCCGGCCGCAATGATGCGCGGCCGGGCTGTTTTGGGTCAGTCGGCGGTCAATACACCGCGACGTACCTGGTCACGCTCGATCGACTCGAACAGTGCCTTGAAGTTGCCCTCGCCGAACCCGTCATCGCCTTTGCGCTGGATGAATTCGAAGAACACCGGGCCCATCAGGGTTTCCGAGAAGATCTGCAGCAGCAGGCGCCTGTCGCCTTCGATTGAAGAACCGTCGAGCAGAATGCCCCGCGCTTGCAGTTGGTCCACCGGCTCAGCGTGATTCGGCAGGCGGCCTTCGAGCATTTCATAGTAAGTCGCAGGCGGCGCGGTCATGAAGCGCATGCCGATGTTTTTCAGTGCGTCCCACGTTTTGATCAGGTCGTCGGTGAGGAACGCTACGTGCTGGATGCCCTCGCCGTTGAACTGCATCAGGAACTCTTCGATCTGGCCTGCGCCCTTGGACGATTCTTCGTTCAGCGGGATACGGATCATGCCATCCGGCGCGCTCATGGCCTTGGAGGTCAGGCCGGTGTACTCGCCCTTGATGTCGAAGTAACGCGCTTCACGGAAGTTGAACAGCTTCTCGTAGAAGTTGGCCCAGTAAGCCATGCGCCCGCGATACACGTTATGGGTCAGGTGGTCGATAACCTTGAGGCCCGCACCGACCGGGTTGCGCTCCACGCCTTCGACGAACACGAAGTCGATGTCATAGATCGAGCTGCCTTCACCGAAACGGTCAATCAGGTACAACGGCGCGCCGCCGATGCCCTTGATCGCCGGCAGGTTGAGTTCCATCGGGCCGGTTTCGATATGGATCGGCTGGGCGCCGAGTTCCAAGGCACGGTTATAGGCCTGTTGCGAGTCTTTGACGCGGAACGCCATGCCACACACCGACGGGCCGTGTTCGGCGGCAAAGTAGGCCGCGAGGCTGCCGGGCTGGTTATTGAGGATCAGGTTGATCTCGCCCTGGCGGTACAGGTGCACGTTCTTGGAGCGGTGGCTGGCAACTTTGGTGAAGCCCATGATCTCGAAGATCGGCTCCAGAATGCCAGGGGTTGGCGATGCGAATTCGATAAATTCAAAGCCCATCAGGCCCATTGGGTTTGCGTATTGGTCGGCCATTTTCGGCACCTCATCATTCTTGTCATTAACAGATCGTCATGTGCGAGCAAGGATGAGGTCGCAGGGCGGTGCACACGAGAGCCCGCGCACGCTGCGGGCGAGGAAGTCACCGAAGATAAGGGGGGAGCCGAGTAGCTTCATGGTTACATCAGTCTCTGACGGCCGAGGCTTGCGTGAGCGCAAGTCATATTCTTGTATGCGTAAACCGATTCTACACAGCGTAACCGTGTTTGTAAGCCCTCTTATCAAAGCCCCAATGGCTTGGGCTGCGCAAGGGGTTTGTTGCACAGATAAATGCCGAGCAGGATCACCGCCCCGCCCAACAGCATCGGCAGGCTGAGGTGCTCGCCGAGCAGTAGCGCGCCACAGACTACCGCCGTCAGCGGGTTAAGCGCGATGAATACGCCAGCACGGGTGGCGCCGATCCGGCGAATGCCGTCGTACCAGGCGATATAGGCCAGTGCCGAACCGACCACGCCGAGGTAGAGCAAGCTCAGCAGTTGCGGCCAGTGCAGCGCACTCACAGCGCTCACGCTGAGTTTGCCGGTGACGAGCGTGGTGGCCGTCAGCATCGCCGTGCCCAGGATTATCGACCAGGTTACCGTCTGCAATGGCCCCAGGCTGTGGTTCAGACCACGCGAACACACGGAGTACACGCCCCACCCCAGCACGCAGCCGAGAATCAGCAGGTCGCCGACCCAGGCAGTGTCGGCGCCCTGCAACAACTGCGGGTTACGGCTGACAATCACCGCCCCCGCGCCGCCGAGGCATAAGGCAATGCCCAGGCATTTGGCTGCGCCGAGACGCTCCTTGAACAACAGCCACGACGCCAGGCCGATGACCGCCGGGTTCAAGGCCACAATCAGCGAAGCTCGCGACGCATTGATGTAATGCAGGCCGTAAAAGAAGCACACGTTGTAAAAAAAGATGCCGAAAAAACCCAGGATTGCCAATTGCAAACATTCGCCTGCGCGGGGACGAACCAGGCGCACGCGTGTAAAAGCCATGAACATCAGCAGCGCTACGCTTGCCAGTACAAAGCGCATTGTTGCCGCCAGCAGCGGGTCAACGTCGGCCGCCAGGTAGCGGCCAGCCACGAAGGTGGTGCCCCAAATCATGCTGACAGCGGCGAGCTTCAGGTAGGTCAGGCGGTCGGCGGAAGGCATCATCAGTGGCGCTCTGTGCGGATCAGGATTGGGGTATCCTGCAAGTAATGACCCATCATCGTAAAATGAGTAAATACTCATGACCCTCACACAGCTTGAAATCTTTTCGCGTGTCGCCGAGCTGCAAGGCTTCACCAGCGCTGCCCACCGTTTGGGTATCAGCCAGTCGGCGGTGTCGCATGCAATCAAGGCGCTTGAACAGGAATTGGGCGTCGAGTTGTTTCGGCGCCATCAGTCACAGGTCGAACTGAGTGACATCGGCCGGCAACTGCTGATGCGCGCACGCACGGTGCTCGGCGTGGTCAACACGCTGCAGCAAGAGGCTTCCGATGCCCGAGGCATGAAGCGTGGTACGTTGCGCGTCGGCTCTTTCGGCCCCACGTCGTCCAATCGTTTGCTGCCGCGCATTCTCAAGCAGTTTCGGCTGGAGCACCCAGGCATTGAGGTGCATGTTGACGAAGGCCCCGACCGCCAAGTGATTCAATGGCTGGACGAACGACGGATCGACGTCGGGTTTGTGGTGCTGGAACAGGAACGCTTTGATACGTTTGCGCTGTTTAAAGACCAGATGGTCGCCCTGCTACCGGCGGCGCACCCGCTGGCGAGCCAGCCTTGCGTGGCGTTGCAGGCGCTGTGTGATGACCCGTTCATAC
The DNA here is from genome assembly GCF_009296165.1 of Pseudomonas kitaguniensis. Taxonomy (GTDB): domain Bacteria; phylum Pseudomonadota; class Gammaproteobacteria; order Pseudomonadales; family Pseudomonadaceae; genus Aquipseudomonas; species Aquipseudomonas kitaguniensis. The sequence goes on from NZ_VUAZ01000003.1 coordinate 14,539, forward strand.
TCACCGAAGCGGGGTCGCTGGAGCTGGTTTCACGGTTATTCAGTGCCGCGCGGCTGACGCCGAATGTGCGCTACCGCTGCTCGCAACTGCTCAGCACCGTGGAGGCGGTGAGCCGGGGCGATGGCGTCAGCGTGGTGGCACAGGCCTCGTTGCCGCAGACGCCGGACCCACGCTACCAAGTGCGCGCCCTCTCACCGCCCGTGGTCCGCGATATAGGCTTGGCCGTGCTGGACAAACGCCAGGCGACACCGGCCACGTTGGCGTTTATTCAATTGGCGCAAGGTCTCGACTTCTAGCGATGCCGTACTGGCCGAACGGCCAGGTACAGCGAGATTATTTCGCCCTGGCCCTCTATCATCAGCATTAACCGAGTCGCCCTTCCACCTTGCAACAGGCCGTTCCATCTATGCCCTTGACCGTCAACGGCCCGCGAAAGCGCGCGACCCGCTATGTGATCACTGCACTCAGCGGCCTGCTGCCGATTGTATTGGGCGTGGTCAGCCTGCATTGGCAAGCCGAACGCACCCTGCAACAAAGCACCGCGCACACCGCCCAAGAGGCTGTACGCCAGTTTGACCTGATGCTCGACAATACCGCCCTCGCCGCTCAGGCCTTGCTGCCGTTGGCCGGCCAGCCGTGTGACGACGCTGCGCAACTGGCACTGCGCGAGCACGTCACGCGTCGACCTTTTGTGCGCGCAACCACGTTGTCCTGGCAAAAAAACATCTATTGCACCTCGCTGTTCGGTGATAGCCATCTCTCGGCAGTCAACCCGAATGACTACGTTGACGGCAGGCTGTGGTTAATGAATGGCAACCCGGTGACCCCGGACACTGCGCTGCTGGTTTACCGCTTGGTCGACGGCGACAAGGCTGCGTTTGCATCGGTTGACGGCTACCACCTGACCAATACGTTGCGCCTGATCAGCCGTTACGCGCAGTTGACCCTGCAAGTAGGGCCAAACTGGCTGGACGCCGACGGCAAAGTGCATACCTCAGCGGTGCCGGCGTTTGCCGTGGCGCATCATCACCTGAAGTCCGTGCACTACCCGTACAGCGTGGATGCCGGTATGCCAGCCGGTGAAGTGTGGCGGTATATGGCGGCACGTTACCCGGCACTGTTCGGCCTGGTGGTGTTTTTCGGCGTACTCGCCGGCGTCCTTGCGTGGTGGCTGCAAAAGCGTTCCAGCGCGCCGACGCATGAATTGCAGCGCGCGCTGGGCGCCAACGAATTCATCGCGTATTACCAGCCCGTGGTGCGCGGCGATAGCCTTGAATGGGCGGGCTGTGAAGTGCTGATGCGCTGGCAGCACCCGAAGGAAGGCCTGGTGCGCCCGGACCTGTTTATTCCGCTGGCCGAGCATTGCGGTTTGATCGTGCCGATGACCCGTGCCTTGATGCGTCAAACCGCGGCGCACCTCGCCCCCCACGTCGGGCACTTGCGCCCTGGTTTTCATGTTGCGGTGAATATCACTGCCCGCCACTGCCTGGACCTGGACCTGGTGCAAGACTGTCGGGAATTTCTCGCCGCCTTCGCGCCTGGCCAAGTCACGTTGGTGCTGGAGTTAACCGAGCGCGAACTGATTGAGCCTACCGACGTCACCCGTCGCCTGTTCGACGCCCTGCATCAACTGGGTGTAATGATTGCCCTCGACGACTTCGGCACTGGCCATTCCAGCCTGGGTTACTTGCGTAACTTCAATGTGGATTACTTGAAAATCGATCAAAGCTTTGTCGCCATGATCGGCGCCGATGCACTCTCGCGGCATATTCTGGACAGCATCATCGAACTCTCCGGCAAGCTGGCGCTGCGCACCGTGGCCGAGGGCGTAGAAACAGCCGAGCAGTGCGAATACCTCGCCGCACAGGGTGTGGACTTCCTGCAGGGTTACCTGTTCGGTCGACCGTTACCCGCCGACGAGTTTATTAAGTCTCTGGCCAGCCACTGAATAGCCCTGTACCACGCCCGATGAAATATTATTATTTAGGCCGACGACGTGATTTACTCGTGAGGCATTAACTACTACAATTTTTCCAGCCGGTGCTTAACTCGCAGAAGGGCCACTTTCTTTGAGTTGCCTTACAGCCCTTGGCTTATCGCTTTATCTGCAGTTGATACCAGCAAACTACACTATTGGAGTAAAGATTTTGTCCAGACTCGCCGAATTTCGCGCAGCAGAAAAAGCCCTTCAAGAGCAGCTGGCCCAGCTGGAATCCCTGAAGAACGACGCTGGCCTGAAGAAAGAAATCGAATTTGAAGAAAAGCTGCAAGGCTTGATGAAGCACTACGGTAAAGGCCTGCGCGAGATCATCTCGATCCTTGACCCTAACCACGGCAAGGCCGGCACCGCTGTTGCCGCCGCACCTAAACAGCGTCGCGCGCGCGTGGTCAAGGTTTACCACAACCCGCACACCGGCGAATTGATCGAGACCAAAGGCGGCAACCACCGCGGCCTGAAAGCCTGGAAAGAACAGCACGGGGCCGCCACTGTCGAATCCTGGCTGCGTGGCTGATCAGCACGCACTAACAAAAAAGCCCCGCAGGTCGGGGCTTTTTGTTAAGCGAATTTAAACCTGACTTAACTAATATTTCACACGCTGAAACACCCAGCCGCGTAACACCTTCAAAGTTTCAGGCTGTTGCGCACCGAACTCACTTCATCCTTGCTCGCGTCGTACGCTTGCGCTTGGCCGGCGTATGAAAAAACATACGCTTTATCGGCATCAAGCGCGCCCACCAATGTTTGTGACAATACGTGTCTTCCGTTCTCGGTAATCACACACGTAGTTTCCAACGCCTCAAGACGGCTCAATGTTGCGGGGTGCATCTTGCTGCACACGCTTTGATAACCGCCTTGCGCAAAATCCTTCTGGATAGACTTGCGCATTTCCAGCAATACACCTTGAAGATTAACGGTGTGCCCGGCTTCAATCGGTGTGCCGGTCAACTCCATGACCATCAAGGTGTTGCCGTTTTCATCATTCTTGATCGCGCGTTGCCGCGACACGGCCTTGGCTGTTTCGGGCGCCTCGCCATCGGATTGCACTGCTTCGACTTGCCAGCCGTTGGGCCAATGAATTTCCGGGTCGGCAGCCAGCACCAACGGGCTGCCCAACAGTAAACACAACGCGCTCAACAGCGGTGTACGCAATTTGGTCATGACGAAAAACACCCAAGGTTCAAGCGCCAAAGTTTGCGGCCAGCCGCACGCACCTCGCAAGTGCGGCGCGCCCTTTTTCGTTTGGCGCAACAGGCGGGCCTTGCGTATCATGGTTTGGCTGCATGGATGCTTGCCGCACGCCGATGGAACGCTCTTATCACTGCACGCGGCGTTTGCCCGATTTTTTCTGGAGGGCCCATGAGCCTGCACGATCTGAACACTTTTCCGGGCGTTACCGCCCAACCTGACACCGCCACCGCCAACTTTGTGTTCAACCACACGATGCTGCGGGTCAAGGACATCACCAAATCGCTGGATTTTTACACCCGCGTGCTGGGTTTTTCTCTGGTTGAAAAGCGCGACTTCCCTGAAGCCGAATTCAGCCTGTACTTCCTGGCCCTGGTAGACAAAGCGCAGATCCCGGCCGACGCCGCCGAACGCACCCAGTGGATGAAGTCGATCCCGGGCATCCTCGAGCTGACCCACAACCACGGCACCGAAAACGATGCCGACTTTGCCTATCACAATGGCAACACTGACCCGCGTGGCTTTGGCCATATCTGCATTTCGGTGCCGGATATTGTCGCGGCGTGCGAACGCTTCGAAGCCTTGGGCTGTGATTTCCAGAAGCGCCTGACCGATGGCCGCATGAAAAGCCTGGCGTTCATCAAAGACCCGGACGCGTACTGGGTTGAGATCATTCAGCCGGCGCCGATGTAAACGTCGCGCTTACAAAAAAACCCCATGATCACTCATGGGGTTTTTTCATTTACGCAGCCATGTTTACGCTGGTGCAGACGTGCGGATCAGGTGATCGAACGCACTCAGCGAAGCTTTGGCGCCCTCGCCGATCGCGATCACGATCTGCTTGTACGGCACGGTGGTCACGTCACCGGCCGCGAATACACCTGGCAGCGACGTCTCGCCACGCGCATCGACAATGATCTCGCCACGCGGCGTCAGTTCTACAGTGCCTTTGAGCCAGTCGGTGTTGGGCAGCAAACCAATCTGTACAAAGATACCTTCCAGGTCGATGGTCTTGAACTCGCCGGTGTCACGGTCCTTGTACGCCAGGCCGGTGACTTTTTGGCCATCGCCTTTGACTTCACTGGTCAACGCACTGGTGATCACGTCAACGTTAGGCAGGCTGTGAAGCTTGCGTTGCAGCACGGCGTCGGCACGCAACTTACTGTCGAACTCGAGCAAGGTCACATGGCTGACGATACCGGCCAGGTCGATGGCGGCTTCGACGCCGGAGTTACCGCCACCGATCACCGCTACGCGCTTGCCTTTGAACAGCGGGCCATCACAGTGCGGGCAGAAGCACACGCCTTTGGCTTTGTATTCCTGCTCGCCCGGCACACCCATTTCGCGCCAGCGTGCGCCGGTCGCCAAAATCAACGTCTTGGACTTGAGGGTCGCACCGCTTTCAAAACGAATCTCGTGCAGCCCCCCGGGATTTTTTGCCGGCACCAGGCTGCTCGCACGCTGCAGGTTCATGATGTCGACGTCGTACTGACGCACGTGGGCTTCCAGCGCGCTGACCAGTTTCGGTCCTTCGGTTTCCTGCACGGAAATGAAGTTTTCGATGGACATGGTGTCCAGCACTTGCCCGCCAAAACGCTCTGCGGCCACACCGGTGCGGATGCCTTTACGTGCTGCGTAGATAGCGGCTGTAGCGCCGGCTGGGCCACCGCCGACGACCAGCACATCAAACGCGTCTTTTGCGCTGATTTTCTCGGCGGCTTTTTCGATACCGCTGGTGTCGAGTTTGGCGAGGATTTCTTCCAGGCCCATGCGGCCCTGGCCGAAATTCACACCGTTGAGGTAAACGCTCGGCACCGCCATGACTTGGCGCTCATCAACTTCGGCCTGGAACAGCGCGCCGTCGATGGCGACGTGGCGGACGTTCGGGTTAAGCACGGCCATCAGGTTGAGTGCCTGGACCACGTCCGGGCAGTTCTGGCAGGACAGCGAGAAGTAAGTCTCGAAGCTGAACTCGCCTTTGAGTGCGCGGATCTGTTCAATCACCTCGACACTGGCCTTCGACGGGTGGCCACCGACTTGCAGCAGGGCCAACACCAGCGAAGTGAATTCATGACCCATCGGGATGCCGGCAAAACGCACGTTGATAGCGGCACCTGGGCGGTTGATGGAGAACGAAGGCTTGCGCGCATCATCACCGTCGCTTTTCAGGGTAATCAGCGTGGAGAGGCTGGCTACATCTTGCAAAAGGGCCAGCATTTCCTGGGATTTCGCACCGTCGTCGAGGGACGCGATGATCTCGATCGGCTGGGTGACCCGTTCCAGGTATGACTTCAACTGAGCTTTAAGATTGGCGTCCAACATACGGGCGATTTCCTATTAATTCGATTTATTGCAGACAAAAAAAACGCCCGAGCGAAACTCGCCCGGGCGTTTTGAGGGCGGTGCAGCTTACTTAAGGTGCGGCAAAATCCGCCCTGAGCTCGTTCACAGACTTAGATCTTGCCGACCAGGTCCAGGGACGGAGCCAAGGTGGCCTCGCCTTCTTTCCACTTGGCTGGGCAGACTTCGCCTGGGTGAGCAGCAACGTACTGGGCCGCTTTGATTTTGCGCAGCAGCTCGGAAGCGTCACGGCCAACACCACCGTCGTTCAGTTCAACGATCTTGATCTGACCTTCTGGGTTGATCACGAAAGTACCGCGGTCTGCCAGGCCAGCTTCTTCGATCAGTACGTCGAAGTTGCGGGAGATGGTCAGGGTTGGGTCGCCGATCATGGTGTACTGGATTTTGCCGATGGCTGGCGAAGTGTTGTGCCAGGCAGCGTGAGCAAAGTGGGTGTCGGTGGAAACGCTGTAGATTTCGACGCCCAGTTTCTGGAATTCGGCGTAGTTGTCAGCCAGGTCTTCCAGTTCGGTTGGGCAAACGAAGGTGAAGTCAGCCGGGTAGAAAAATACTACGGACCACTTGCCTTTCAGATCAGCTTCCGACACGTCTACGAAGTTGCCGTTTTTGTAGGCGGTAGCTTTGAACGGTTTTACTTGGCTGTTGATGATAGGCATCGTTGAATCTCCGTCAGGGTTAAGAAGTTGATGGGAGGAATCCTACGCACTCTTTCGGCCGGTGGCTCATTGGCAAACCTGATGCTAACGATTGGTTTTCCCTATCAAGTGACGGTATTAATAGAAGAAAACTCAAACCAGCGCCGGGGTGGCCAAGGTCATGCCGAGAAAGGGCGCGGCTTCAACATAGCGCATCGCAGATTTGATGTCGCTCCAGCCGACGTAACTCATCAGCGACTTGAGGTCCCAGCCACTGCGATGCGCCCAGCTCGCAAAGCCGCGCCGCAGCGAGTGGCTGGTGTATTGATCGGCAGGAATGCCGGCGCGCTCCAGGGCCTGGCGCAGCAGCGGGATCACGCTGTTGGGGTGCAAGCCCTCCTCGCCCAGGTTGCCCCAACGGTCCACCGCACGGAACACCGGGCCACGCACCAAGGCCGAAGCGCTGAGCCATTCACTGTACGCCTGCACCGGGCACAGGCGCAGCAGCGCCGGGGTTTGATAGGTTTTGCCGATATTCTCGCGATCACTTTTGCTGCGCGGCAAGTACAGGCTGATGCCAGCGCCGGGCGTGGCCTGCACGTGCTCAATCGCTAAGCGGCAGAGCTCGTCACTGCGAAAGCCGCGCCAGAAGCCCAGCAGAATTAACGCTGTATCGCGCTTGGCACGTAGCAAACGCGGTTGGTCATCAGCCTCGCGCGCAGTGTTTGCATCCTCTTGCAGAAACCCGACGACCTGCTCCAGATGCTTGAGCTGCAAAGGCTCGGCTTGTTTTTCGCGCACCGGGTGCACGGCGCGAATGCCCTTGAGCACTTTGCGCACCACCGGCGCCTTGGTCGGGTCGGGAAAACCCTGGCTGGTGTGCCACTGCGCGAGTGCCGAGAGCCGCAGCTTCAAGGTGTTCACCGCCAACACGCCCGCATGCGCGACCAGGTAGCGCGCCACGCTGTCACTGGTTGCCGGCAGAAACCCTCCCCAACTGACTTCGAAGTGTTCGATTGCCGCACGGTAACTGCGCCGCGTGTTATCGCGGGTTGCGGCGTTGAGGTAACGGTCCAAGTCGCTCATGAGGGGCCTATTCGTACTGCCAGCGGGTGTATCGGCGGTTAAAACGGTGGTGAGACGGGATAATACGCCAATATCCCATCTGATAAATCCTCAATTTAAACATTTTTATAATCGTGATACAGTACGTAAATACATACTACGTACCACAGTACTAAATCGACGGAGACTTCATGGCACGCGGCGGCATAAACAAAGCAGTGGTTCAAACGGCGCGCCTGGCACTCATTGCCCGTGGCGAAAACCCGAGCATCGACGCGGTACGCATCGAAATGGGCAATACCGGCTCGAAAACCACGATTCACCGCTATTTGAAGGAACTGGACGACAGCGAAAACCGGCTGACGATCACCGAAGCGCCGATTGACGACGAGCTCGGTGAGCTGGTGGCGCGGCTGTCGCAGCGCTTGAAAGAAAAGGCGCAGGAGCCCATCGACCTGGCCTTGGCGCAATTCGAACAGCAAAAAGCCGCCCTGCTCGCCCAGGTAGAAACGCTGGAAGACGCGCACAGCCAGCTCAAGCAGCAATTTGATATTCAAGCCGCGGCGCTGGCCGAAGAAAGCGCGGCCCTGCTCACCACCAGTACCAGCTTGCAGACCGAGCAAACCCGTAACGCCGGGCTCAGCCAGGCGTGCAGCGATTACGAATTAAGGATTAACGACAAGGACGAGCAGATCCGCTCGCTGGAAGAAAAGCACCTGCACGCCCGCGATGCGCTGGAGCATTACCGCAACGCGATCAAAGAGCAGCGTGAGCAGGAGCAACGTCGCCATGAAGGCCAACTGCAACAGGTACAGGCAGAACTCCGCCAGGCCCAGCAAAGTGCGATGGTGCGTCAGGATGAAATCACTCAGTTGCACCGCGACAATGAGCGGCTATTGATCGAGCATCGGGTGACGTCCAAGGAATTGGCCGCGCTGCAGGAGCAAAGCCGCAAAGACCAAGCGTTGCAGCTCACGCTGAGCCAGCAGGTCAGCTTGGCTGAAAGTGAACGCACGCTGCTTCAAGAGCGCCTGCGCGTGGCTTTGCTCGAAAGCCAATCACGCCAGCAAGCACTGACCGAACAGCAGCAGACCCACAAAGCCCTGGAGCTGGAACTTATCAAGGCCCAGGCCAGCATAGAGGCATTGCGCCTGGCGGCCGCCGTTGCAACGGCGCCAGAGGCAACGCCCGACACCTGATCAGTCGTCGACAGGCGTGCGCATAGTGACGAACTCTTCCGCTGACGTCGGGTGCACGCCAATGGTTTCGTCGAACTGCTGCTTGGTCGCGCCGGCCTTGAGCGCGATCGCCAGGCCCTGGATGATTTCGCCCGCCTCGGGGCCGACCATGTGGCAACCGAGCACCTTGTCGGTGTCGGCGTCGACCACCAGCTTCATCAAGGTTTTCTCCTGGCAGTCGGTCAGCGTCAGCTTCATCGGCCTGAAGCGGCTTTCGAAGAGTTGCACACGGTGGCCGTTCTTCTTCGCCTCTTCTTCGGTCAGGCCGACAGTGCCGATATTCGGCAGGCTGAACACCGCCGTCGGGATCATCGCGTAATCGACCGGGCGGTATTGCTCAGGCTTGAACAGCCGCCGCGCCACCGCCATGCCTTCGGCCAACGCAACCGGGGTCAATTGCACGCGACCAATCACATCGCCAATCGCCAGGATCGAAGCGTCGGCGGTCTGATACTGGTCATCCACTTCGACAAAACCGCGCTCGTCCAACTTCACGCCAGTGTTTTCCAGGCCGAGGTTGTCGAGCATTGGCCGGCGACCCGTGGCGTAGAACACGCAATCGGCATCCAGCACACGGCCATCTTTCAGCGTGGCCTTGAGGCTGCCGTCCGCCTGCTTGTCGATACGTTGGATGTCGGCATTAAACTGCAGGTCCAGGCCGCGCTTGGTCAATTCCTCTTGCAGGTGCTTGCGCACCGAACCGTCGAAGCCGCGCAAGAACAGGTCGCCGCGGTACAGCAGCGTGGTGAGCGCGCCCAGGCCATGGAAGATGCCGGCGAATTCAACCGCAATGTAACCACCACCCACCACCAGCACGCGTTTTGGCAACTCTTTGAGGAAGAACGCTTCATTGGAGCCGATGGCGTGTTCGCGCCCTGGAATGTCCGGAATCTGCGGCCAGCCGCCCGTCGCGATCAAGATGTGCTTGGCGGTAAAGCGTTCGCCATTGATCTCTACCTGGTGCGCATCAACCAAGCGCGCATGGCCCTCATGCAGGGTCACGCCGCTGTTGACCAGCAGGTTGCGGTAGATGCCATTAAGGCGATTGATTTCGCGATCTTTGTTGGCGATCAAGGTCGCCCAATCAAATTTTGCTTCGCCCAACGACCAGCCGAAACCGCTGGCTTGCTCGAAGTCTTCGGCGAAATGTGCACCGTAGACCAACAGTTTTTTTGGCACGCAGCCGACGTTGACGCAGGTGCCGCCCAAGTAGCGGCTTTCCGCAACGGCTACCTTGGCGCCAAAGCCTGCGGCAAAACGCGCCGCGCGAACACCGCCGGAACCGGCGCCAATTACATACAGATCAAAATCGTAGGCCATTTCACTCTCCTCGGCAGGTCATCAGCATACCGACTTAGATGGGGCCGAAAAACCAAAAAGCCACCCGAAGGTGGCTTTTTACTTACATCGGCATAGCAGTCAGGCAAGCCTGAATCAGTAAGCCTTGCCCGTCTTGTAGAAGTGCTCGAAGCAGAAGTTGGTTGCCTCGATGTAGCCTTCAGCGCCGCCGCAGTCAAAACGCTGGCCCTTGAATTTGTAGGCGATTACGCAGCCGTCTTTGGCTTGCTTCAACAGGGCGTCGGTGATCTGGATTTCGCCGCCCTTGCCTGGCTCGGTTTCTTCGATCAGCTTGAAGATGTCCGGGGTCAGGATGTAACGGCCGATGATCGCCAGGTTCGACGGCGCGTCTTCCGGGTTTGGCTTCTCGACCATGTCGCGAACGCGGATCAGGCCATCACCAATTTCGTCGCCGGCGATCACGCCGTACTTGTTGGTTTGCGATGGGTCTACTTCCATCACCGCAACGATGGTGCAACGGTATTTCTTGAACAGATCAACCATCTGTTCCAGAACGCCTTTGCCGTCAAGGTTCACACACAGGTCATCCGCCAGCACCACGGCGAACGGTTCGTCACCGATCAGTGGGCGGCCGGTCAGAATCGCGTGGCCAAGGCCTTTCATCTGGGTTTGACGAGTGTAGGAGAACGAGCACTCGTCGAGCAGTTTACGGATACCGACCAGGTACTTTTCCTTGTCGGTGCCCTTGATCTGGTTTTCCAGCTCGTAGCTGATGTCGAAGTGGTCTTCGAGCGCGCGCTTACCACGGCCGGTGACGATGGAGATTTCGTTCAAACCGGCATCCAGTGCCTCTTCGACGCCGTACTGAATCAGTGGCTTGTTCACCACCGGCAGCATCTCTTTGGGCATGGCCTTGGTCGCTGGCAAGAAGCGAGTGCCGTAACCGGCTGCTGGGAACAAGCATTTCTTGATCATATGAGTCCTTACAAAGGGCTGTGCGTACGGAATTCGGCGCAGTCTAATGAGGCCGCAGTCACCTTACAATGGCTCCTGCTGGCGTTGCGATGTCAACATAGAGAAAAAATGTCGGCGTAAGTTCCACTAATCATACAAAGAGCCTTACCAACGGTTAGACAAAACCGGCCTGAGCGCCTTTGTTTAAAAGGGCTCTGACTGTTTTAGCACGCTTTTGGGCGTTGAACACTGCGCTGCAACAACTTGCGCGCGTTCGGGGCATTTGGCGCTATCATTGCGCCCTTGAACCAGACCAAGAGATTGTTAATAGATGTCAGAACCAAAAGGTGTAAACGGCTACCTGATCACCCAGCGCGCAGATGGCTGGCACTTGATCAACTTCCACGGTGACAGCGTTGCCGGCGCATTCGCGACCGAGAGCCAGGCGGTTGCAGTTGCCGAAGTCTTTGTGGATGAAGCCGGCCACGCGTCGAGCGCAAGACCGAAGAAGAAGTAAGCGTTCAAAAGCTTGCGCACAAAGCCCCGTTGAACGGGGCTTTGTAGTGTTTGTCTGTACCTTGATGGCAGTTAGCTATAATCTGCTGCGAACGCCCCACGACAGTGTCAGCGCCCCTCCAACACCACCAACGACGACCTTACACATGAACAAGATTCTGGCACTGACTGCGGCACTGACGCTGATCACCGGCTGCACCACCACCTCTGATACCTACCTGAAAAACGGCGAGCAAGGTTTGACCATCGACTGTTCAGGCGAGGCGAACTCGTGGGCCAGTTGCTACGAGAAAGCTGACGCCTCGTGCGCAGGCACCGGCTACCGCATCGTCGGAACCGAAGGCACGCCGTCGCTGAAAGAAGACGACAAGACACTCGGCAAAGACGTCGGCAACTTCAAGGGCCGCAGTGTGGTTGTGGTCTGCAAGTAAGCCACAGGGCTACAGGTGAATTTCGGCGAACTTGATCCCGAGTTCGCGTAGCAGCTCGATTAAGTCATCCAGCTTCGCAAATGACTCAACCTCATCCTGCTCATCCACCAGAAAATAACTGCGCCCGCCGCTTTTCTTGAAAAATACGATCCACTCGCCAAGATCGGCAGGGTTCTGGATGACATGGGTGGCCGAGATCTGACCCTCGGCGTGGCGGGCTCTGACGTGTTCACGTTTCATGGCGGGCTTCCAAAAAAAGACAAGTGCCGTGCAACCTCAACCGTTGCGCGGCATTTTTTGCATTGAATAACCGACAGTTTAACGGCGCCTTCGCCACAGCGCCGACAGCAGCACAAAAAAAGCCTGACGCTGCAACCGCAGCGCCAGGCTTTTTTATCGGACTCAAGTGTGTGCGGGATAAACCTGTGGAGGCTCAGCCGGAGATACAGTCTTCCCCGGCTTTTTTAACGTCACCCGGGCGAATAGGCACATTTGACATACTCTCATAGAGCTTGATGCTGCTGCCGCTGGAGCGGTCCTCGATTTCGAAGATCGCCGACGGGTCAGACGAGAATTTCTGCGGCACAATTACCTGCACACCGTCCTTATGCGGTTCGATCTGCGGCGGGCGGCGAGTCGCGGCCAACTTGCGGACCACGCATGCGGCATACTCAGGCGGTTTTTTGCCTGAAATGACCACCAAGGTTGGCGGGGTCTGCTTGATATCTGCAACCGACGCACAGCCACCCAACGCCAAGGCAAGCACCAACACACTCCACTTCATACGAACACCTCCGATAAAGACCCTAGGACAGCGCCGAGAGAAAATTTCTCCCATCAATGTAGGACTTATCTCTAAAAACCTGAGAAATAACTGATTTAAATTGTCGAACTCGTCGACGGCGACCCGATAATAACCGCGCTAGGGCTGATAAACTCTATCTTATCCTACGTATCATTCTGATTTTTCAGAAAAAGCCCTCTGGAGACACCCCATGAAATTCATCCACCAGCGCGAGCATCTCAACGAGGGCGACATCGTGGTCATCGAATGCTCGCAGACCTGCAACATTCGTTTGATGAGCGACGCCAACTTCCGCAGCTTCAAGAACGGTGGCCGCCACACCTACCACGGCGGCGCATTCGAGGACTTCCCGGCCAGAATCACCGCGCCGAGCACCGGGTTCTGGAACATTACCCTGGACGTGGTCACCCGCCGCGCCATCAGCGTTACCCGCAAGCCTGCTTTGTCCCACAAGATTCGCATCGTTCGTCGCACCAGCAGCAAACTGAGCTGATCCGAACACTCGACAGGAAGATAGCTGTGACCACCACGACTAAATACGTCATCAATTACAAGCTTAACGGCGAGCGCCGCTTTGAGTTCGCTCAATTGCATACCGATAGCGTCGATGAAGCCAAACAAGCACTGGCAAAAATGCACCAAGATGCCACCGACGAAATCACCGATGTAAAAGTGAGCAAGGCGCTGTAAGCCATGCCAGGCCCTACTGCTGATTTGTTCGCCGATGACGCCCTGCAACAACCCGCGCGGCGCGAGCAGATTGGCGAAGAGTCTTACGTGCTCAGGGGCTACGCCCTGCCCTGGATTGAGCGCCTGCTGCCTGAACTGCGTCGGGTGCTGGCGCAATCGCCGTTTCGGCAGATGGTCACGCCTGGCGGGTTTACCATGTCGGCGGCGCTGAGCAGTTGCGGCGAACTGGGCTGGACCACTGACAGTGCCGGTTATCGTTACAGCCCCCTTGACCCGCGCAGCCAGCAACCGTGGCCGGCGATGCCAGAGGCGTTGCGCCAACTGGCGATGCTGGCGGCGACAGACGCCGGTTTCGACGAGTTTGTGCCGGACGCCTGCCTGATCAACCGCTATGTGCCTGGCGCTAAAATGTCCCTGCACCAAGACAAAAACGAGCGCTGCTACCGCGCGCCCGTGGTCTCGGTGTCGCTCGGCCTGCCGGCGATTTTCCTGTTTGGCGGCCACGCGCGCAGCGACAAAACGCAGAAGATCTCGCTGTTCCATGGCGACGTGGTGGTCTGGGGCGGCGTTGATCGCCTGCGCTTTCATGGGGTGATGCCGATCAAGGAAGGTGTGCACCCGATCATGGGCCCGCAGCGTATCAACCTGACCTTTCGCACTGCCGGCTGATTTGACCGCAAGCTTGAGGGTGCCCAGCATGACCAACCCGGTTAATCTGCGCGTGACCCGTCAAGAGTGCAGGCCATGAGCAACCAACAAGACCCCCGCTGGGCCGCCATCGTCGCGCGCGACGCCAAGGCCGACGCGGTATTTGTGTATGGCGTAAAAACCACCGGCGTGTATTGCCGCCCCAGCAGTGCCTCGCGCTTGCCGCGCCCGGACAATATCGAATTCTTCGACAGCGCCGCCCTCGCCGAAGCCGCAGGCTATCGCCCAAGTAAACGCGCGCTGGGTGACCAGACTCAATTGGCCGCGCACCACGCGCAGTTGGTGGCGGATGCGTGCAGGCACCTGGAGCAGGCTGAAACGCCGCCCAACCTGGAAGCGCTTGCGCGCCTGGCCGGGCTAAGTCCTTTCCATTTCCATCGAGTGTTCAAAGGCGTCACTGGCCTGACGCCCAAGGGTTATGCCAGCGCCCTGCGTTCGCGCAAAGTACGTGATGGCCTGCACAGCCAGCACTCGGTGACCGAGGCGCTGTACGAGGCCGGCTTCAACTCCAACAGCCGCTTTTATGCCGCGGCCGACCAACTGCTCGGCATGAAACCCAGCGATTACAAAGCCGGCGGCAGCCACAGCCAGATTCTGTTTGCCGTGGGCCAGTGCTCGTTGGGCGCGATTCTGGTGGCGCAGAGCCAACGCGGCGTCTGCGCGATTTTGCTCGGGGACGACCCGGACACGCTGGTGCGCGAGCTGCAGGATAAATTTCGCAACGCCGAATTAGTCGGCGCAGATCAGGGCTTTGAACAGTTGATCGCCCACGTCGTGGGGTTTATCGAAGCGCCTGCGCTGGGGTTGAATTTGCCGCTGGACTTGCGCGGCACTGCGTTTCAGGAGCGCGTGTGGCAGGCGCTGCGCGAAATTCCGCCGGGCAGCACCGCCAGCTACGCGCAGATCGCCCAGCGCATCGGCGCGCCCAAGTCGTTTCGTGCTGTGGCTCAGGCCTGTGCCGCCAACGCGCTGGCGGTGGCGATTCCGTGCCATCGCGTGGTGCGCAGTAACGGCGAACTGTCGGGCTACCGCTGGGGCATAGAACGCAAGCGCCAACTGCTGGAGCGAGAGCACGGCGGTGCAGAGCTTCACGAAACGTCGCCGTCGTCCAGTGAATAAAACGCACTGGCCGGGCGCCAAGCGCCCTGCTACAACAGCGCCACGCCTTACTGACGCTGGAGACGCATCCGCCATGAGCACCTGGCCAGACACTCGAATTCTAGACCTCTTGGGCATTGATTTGCCCATCATCCAGGCGCCCATGGTCGCGGCGACCACCACCGCCATGGTCAGCGCCGTGAATGCAGCGGGCGGCCTCGGTTCGATGCCGGCGGCCGGGCTGAGCATCGAGCAACTGCGCGAAGCCTTGACCACCCTGCGCCAGGCAAACGTGCGCCCGCTCAACGTGAATTTCTTCTGCCATCAACCGCCTGTGGCCGATGCACAACGTGACCGGCACTGGAAGGATTTGCTCGCGCCCTACTACCGCGAATTGGGCGCCGACTTTGACGCGCCGACCCCGGTGTCTGATCGCGCGCCGTTCAACGATGCCGCCTGCCAAATCGTTGAAGCGTTTCGCCCAGAAGTGGTGAGTTTTCACTTCGGCCTGCCGGAACAGGCCTTGCTCGACCGGGTAAAAGCCACCGGCGCCAAGGTGCTGTCGTCAGCCACCACCGTGGCCGAAGCCGTGTGGCTGGAACAGCACGGCTGCGATGCAATTATTGCGATGGGCATTGAGGCAGGCGGGCATCGCGGGTTGTTTCTCAGCGACGACCTGAATACCCAGATTGGCCTGATGGCACTGCTGCCGCAAATTGTCGACGCGGTCAGCGTGCCGGTAGTTGCCGCAGGCGGCATCGGCGATGCACGCGGGGTTGTCGCGGCATTCGCGCTTGGCGCGTGCGCCGTGCAGCTTGGCACCGCGTACCTGTTTACAGACGAGGCCAACATCAGCGCTTCCCACCGGCATGCGTTGCAACACGCGCAAGCCAGCGACACCGCGTTGACCAACCTGTTTACCGGCCGCCCGGCGCGCGGCATCGTTAACCGCGTGATGCGTGAACTCGGCGCGATCAACCCGGCAGCGCCTGCATTCCCCACCTCGGGCGGCGCGTTGATGCCGCTCAAAGCGCTTGATGAAGCGGGTTTCAGCAACCTGTGGTCGGGCCAGGCACTGCGCTTGGGCAAACACATGTCGGCTTACGACCTGACGCGCGAATTGGCCGAGCAAGCGCTGGCCAGGCTGTAGCGTTTCAACACTGAGGCGGGTTGCCTGGAGAACTTTGCACTGTACCGGCGATGGCCAACCGCTATATATTCCCGTACATAGCGGTAAAGCCACCTGCCTATAACGCAACGTACAATCCTCGCCTCATAAAAAGGAGCTGCTTCATGATGATCCGCGCCTCACGCCTGGCCCCCACTGCCGTGGCCAGCCTGATTGCCGCCTTCGCCTTTGGTTCGGCCCACGCCGATGAAGTGCAAGTCGCCGTTGCCGCCAACTTCACGGCGCCGATCCAGGCGATTGCCGCCGACTTCAAAAAAGACACCGGCCACACACTGGTCGCCGCCTACGGTGCCACCGGCCAGTTCTATACGCAGATCAAGAACGGCGCGCCGTTCGAAGTGTTCCTCAGTGCGGACGACACCACCCCGCAGAAGCTCGAAAGCGAAGGTGACACGGTCAAAGGTTCGCGCTTCACCTACGCCGTCGGCACGCTGGCGCTGTGGTCGGCAAAAGAAGGCTACGTGGATGCCAAGGGTGACGTGCTGAAGAAAAATGACTTCAAGCACCTGTCCATCGCCAACCCGAAAGCTGCGCCGTACGGCCTGGCCGCCACCCAAGTGCTGGCCAAGGAAGGCTTGACCGAGAAGGTCAAGGACAAGCTGGTCGAAGGCCAGAACATCACTCAGGCCTACCAATTCGTGTCCACCGGCAATGCCGAGCTGGGTTTTGTAGCGCTGTCGCAGATTTACAAGGACGGCAAAGTCACCAGCGGCTCGGCCTGGATCGTCCCGGCGTCGATGCATGACCCGATCAAGCAGGACGCGGTGATCCTCACCAAAGGTAAAGACAGCGCCGCTGCCAAAGCCCTGGTTGAATACCTCAAAGGCCCGAAAGCCGCTGCGGTGATCAAGGCCTACGGTTACGAGCTGGCCAACTAAATGCCGCTGTCGAGTGCCGATTTTTCGGCGATCTGGCTGACCATCAAGCTGGCGTCACTGACCACCGTGATTCTACTGATCATCGGCACTCCGATTGCGCTGTGGCTGTCGCGCACGCGTTCCTGGTGGCGCGGCCCGATTGGGGCCATCGTCGCCCTGCCGTTGGTGCTGCCACCGACGGTGATTGGTTTTTACCTGCTGTTGAGCATGGGCCCGCATGGCTATTTCGGCCAGTTTACCCAATGGCTGGGCCTGGGCACGCTGACGTTCAGCTTCGCCGGGCTGGTGATTGGCTCGGTGATCTACTCCCTGCCGTTTGTGGTGCAGCCGTTGCAAAACGCCTTCTCCGCCATCGGCACCCGCCCATTGGAGGTGGCCGCGACCTTGCGGGCGAATCCGTGGGACACTTTTTTCACGGTGATTTTGCCGCTGGCGCGCCCCGGGTTTATCACCGCCTCGATTCTTGGCTTTGCGCATACGGTGGGTGAGTTTGGCGTGGTGCTGATGATCGGCGGCAACATCCCGGACAAGACCCGCGTGGTCTCGGTGCAAATCTACGACCACGTCGAAGCCATGGAATATGCCCAGGCGCACTGGCTCGCGGGCTCGATGGTGGTGTTCGCGTTCCTCGTGTTGCTGGCGCTCTACTCCAGCCGTAAAACCAAAATGGGCTGGAGCTGACCACGATGATAGACGTACGACTGCACCTCAACTATGCAGGCTTTGCGCTGGACGTCGACCTGCATCTTCCCGGCCGTGGCGTGAGCGCGCTGTACGGGCATTCCGGCTCCGGCAAAACCACCTGTCTGCGCTGCATCGCCGGGCTGGAGCGCGCCGAAGCCGGGTTTGTGCAGGTTAACGATGAGGTCTGGCAAGACAGCCGTCACGGGCTGTTTGTGCCGCCGCATAAACGCGCGCTGGGTTATGTGTTTCAGGAAGCGAGTCTTTTTCCGCACCTGTCGGTGCGGGCTAATCTTGAGTTCGGTCTCAAGCGCATCCCGCGCCAACAGCGGCGCGTGGACATGGCCCAGGCCACCGAACTGCTCGGCATCGGCCACCTGCTTGAGCGCCATCCGCAGCACTTGTCCGGCGGTGAGCGCCAGCGCATCGGCATTGCGCGCGCGCTGCTCACCAGCCCTAAATTGTTGTTGATGGATGAACCGTTGGCGGCGCTCGACAGCAAACGCAAAAGCGAAATACTGCCTTACCTCGAACGCCTGCACGACGAGCTGGACATCCCGGTGCTGTACGTCAGCCACGCGCAGGACGAAGTAGCGCGGCTGGCGGATCACATCGTGCTGCTCAGCGACGGCAAGGCCCTGGCCAGCGGCCCGATCGGTGAAACCCTGGCGCGGCTCGACCTGCCGCTGGCGTTGGGCGACGACGCTGGCGTGGTGATCAACGGCACAGTCAGCGCCTACGACGAGCACTATCAACTGCTGACCTTGCAACTGCCTGACAGCCCGCTGCAGATGCGCGTGGCCCACGCGCCGCTGGCGTTGGGCAAACAGTTGCGGGTCAAGGTGCAAGCGCGCGACGTCAGCCTCAGCCTGCAGGCGCAAGAGCCGAGCAGCATCCTCAACCGCCTGCCGGTGACGGTCACCCAAGACATCGCGGCGGACAACAGCGCCCACGTGCTGGTGCGCCTCGACGCGGGCGGCACGCCGTTGCTGGCGCGCATCACGCGCTTCTCCCGCGACCAGTTGCACCTGCACCCCGGCCAGCAACTGTGGGCGCAAATCAAGGCGGCGGCGGTGCTGGCCTAACTAATTGGCACGCGCGCAAAACTCTGCGGTCAATCAGACATACCGGCCTGATCTTGCCAAGGAATTTGCACCATGCCCGACTCTGCGTTGCTTGCCGACCTGCCCCGCGACCTGCATTACGTTGACGATACCCAGCCCGGCATCCGCCGTAAAAAACTGCGCGGCAAGTTCCAGTATTTCGACCCTGAAGGCCAGCGCATCACCGATAAAGATGAAATCAAACGCCTCAACGCATTGGCCGTGCCGCCCGCCTACACCGACGTGTGGATTTGCGCCGACGCGCGTGGCCATCTGCAAGCCACCGGGCGTGATGCGCGCGGCCGCAAGCAGTACCGCTACCACACGCGCTGGCGTGAGGTGCGCGACACCGACAAGTATTCGCGCCTGCAAGCGTTCGGCGAGGCCTTGCCCAAGCTGCGCAAGCAACTGGAAGCACAAATCGCCGAGCCAGGGTTTACCCGCGAAAAAGTTCTCGCCACCGTGGTGATGCTACTCGACGCCACGCTGATTCGCGTCGGCAATACCCAGTACGCGCGTGACAACAAATCCTACGGGCTGACCACCCTGCGCACCCGCCATGTGGACGTCAAAGGCAGCGAGATTCAATTCCAGTTTCGCGGCAAAAGCGGGGTTGAGCATCAAATCAGCGTCAAGGACCGGCGCTTGGCCACAGTGGTCAAGCGCTGCATGGAATTGCCTGGGCAAAACCTGTTTCAGTACCTGGACGAAGACGGCGAGCGGCACACCGTCAGCTCGCATGACGTCAACGCCTACCTGCACAGCCTCACCGGCGCCGACTTCACCGCCAAGGATTACCGCACCTGGGCCGGCACCGCGCTTGCGCTTGCGGTGTTGCGCGAGCTGGAATGGCAGCCGGAATCGGATGCCAAGCGCCACGTGGTAGCGATGGTCAAGGACGTCGCCAAGCAACTCGGCAATACCCCGGCGGTGTGCCGCAAATGTTATATCCACCCTGCTGTGCTCGAACATTTCAGCTTGGGCGAGTTGTCGAAACTGCCCAAACCTCGGGTGCGCAAGGGTTTAAAAGCCGAGGAAGTCGCGCTGGCGATGTTCCTTGAACAACTGGCGGCCGATTTGCCTAAGCAAGCGACCGGGCAAGCCAAAGCGAGTTAGCAGCTGATGCTCTGAACCCATTGCGCAGCCAATCAAAGCGTCTTACGGTAGTGGCCAAATAATCCCACCCGGAGCCCGGCCGCATGCTGCCGTCATCGCACAAGCCTTACGCCAACGCCGCACTTGCGCATCGCCATCGATGGCGCGGCCGGGTCGGCTTGATGCTGGTGGCCAGCCTTTCGGTGCTGGCAGGCATGACCGATGCCATCGGGTTTATGGCCAGCGGCGATTTTGTCTCATTCATGAGCGGTAACACCACGCGCCTGGCCGTGGCGATCAGCGCGGGCGATCTCGGCCTGACCGGGCGTTTGCTGTTGCTGGTGGCGACGTTTGTTGTCGGCAATGCGTTGGGTGTGGTGGTCAGCCGCATCAGCCGGCGGCATGCCCTGCCCTTGCTGTTATGCATCGCCGCCTTGCTGTGCGGCGGCGCCGTGTGGCCCGCAAACGATGCGTTGCCTGCGCTGTTGGCGGCGATTGTCGCGATGGGCATGCTCAATGCTGCCGTCGAAGAGGTCAACGGCCTGCCGGTCGGCCTGACGTATGTGACGGGCGCGTTGTCACGCTTTGGGCGCGGGCTGGGCCGCTGGGTGCTGGGGGAAAGGCGCAATGGCTGGCGGGTGCAGCTGATTCCGTGGGCCGGGATGTTTTTCGGCGCGGTGATCGGCGCGGTGCTGGAGCAGCAGTTGGGGCTCAAGGCGTTACTGGTGAGTGGTGTATTGGCCGCCGTGCTGGGGCTGGTGTCGCTGAAGATTCCGCGGCGCTGGCAGTTGGGTTACATGCCGCGATAAGCCGGTAAAGACGCTCGCCCGACGTTTGGGCCTCGACGTCCGTGTACTGGTAAAGAGCTTTGGCGTCGAGCGAGCGGTGTGAATCATAGGCCAATGCTCGGCGGCTGTCCCGCCGGGCATTTCCGAATATCACGCAGGCAACGGATTAAAGGCAGGTCGCGAGAGCGGCCAAGCGACGTTTGGCCGGCATCGTGTCGTCGCCAGCAAAGTAATTGACGGTAGCACCGGCGCCGGCGCTGCGCACGTCGGCAAAATAATCGCCGCCGGTGGTGTACACCGTGAAACCGCCAGCCTCGATCGGCTCCTTGAAGCCACCCGCGTCAACCCCGAACACGGCCTCGTCCTGCCAGCCGAACTGGATGCATTGCGCAACCACCAACGGCGCCTTCTGCGAAGCCAGGGTTTTGTAGGGCACGCCGGCGCGCGCTTGGGTCATCTTCGAGCTCGCGCAACCGGATAATGCTGCCACTATCAATGCGCCAATTACCAACGTTCGCATGCCATCGCCTCCTTGGAAAAACCGCGACTCTACCATTAGCAGGCGACACCCAAGCATTATTACGTCACCCTGTCGCCTACTTGTGACTGCACCTTTACCTGGAAAACCGATGACGCCCAACGCCGAACGCTATAACCCGTCCACCGACTACGCCGACAAGCTGATCAGCCGCATCGGCCAGACGCCCACGTGGATTGCCAAACGCATCGGCGTCACGGACAAGCGCATCCGCTACATACTCGATGGCGAGCGCACCGTGAAGGGCGAAAGCACACCGATCCAGATGACCTACACCGAGCAGTTTGCCTTGGAGTGCCTGGCGGCAGAGGCCAAGGCCAAGAAGAAGCCAGTTCCGGCGGCTGAATAAATTTAGTTTCACTGTGAAGGGTGATTGCGCCGCTTATAGTGAGCAGGCTCATTTTTTAGAAGTCTCCCTTCTGCCCGCCCTCCCGCGGGCTTTTTTTTGCTTGCCGGTCGTGGTTTAACGGGGCGACTTGGATCAAAAGCGGGGTTTGCATGCACAGCAGATCTGCTTTTTTGCTTTTTGTGGGAGGGGGCTTGCTCGCGATCGCGGTGTGTCAGTTGAAAAATATTTACCTGACACACCGTAATCGCGAGCAAGCCCGCTCCCACAGTTTGAATGCATTCTGTTTGGGGGATGGGGTCGGCTTTCAGGCCGACTGCATTCAGAGCCACCAGCGCAGCAAATAGAATATCGCCATGCTCAGCAGCACCGTGATTAATACGCTGCGCGTGTAAACCATCAACGCCACGGCGCAAACACCCGCCAGCATGTACGGGTTGGCCAAACTCACGTTGAGCCTATGCTCGGCAAGAAAAATGATCGGCCCGCAAATCGCCGTCAACATCCCCGGCACTGCAAACCCCAGAAACTCGCGCACGCCGCGATTGAGCCGCACCGGCAAGCGTGGTTCGATAAACAGGTAGCGGTTGAGGAACACCACCAAGCCCATCAGCACAATCATGCCGTAAATCATCGCTGCGCTCCCCCCGCCAGCCCGAGCCGCTTGCACGCATAACCCGCGCTCATCCCCAGCACACCCGATACCACCACCGCCGACTCCCAGTGCAAGTAACTCAGCCATACCGAAAACAGCAGCGAAACAGCGACGCAGACCACGGTGGGTACATCGCGCACCACCGGGGTGATCAACGCGATAAACGTCGCCGCAATCGAAAACTCCAGCCCCAACTGGTCAAGGCCCGGAATGCTTTTGCCGAGCACGATGCCCGCCAAGGTGAAGAGGTTCCAGGCAATATAAAACGTCAGGCCGACGCCCAGCGCATACCAGCGGTTGAAGGTTTGACGGTCGTAATGGTTGACCAACGCAAAGAACTCGTCGGTCAACAAAAAACCCAGGCTCATGCGCCAGCGCGTATTGAGCGCCGACAACGTGGGGCGCATGTGCATGCCGTAGAGCAAGTGCTGGGACGTCAGCAGCAAGGTGGTCAGTACAATCGAAATCAGGCTGGCGCCGCTTTTGACCATGCCGATAGCCACCAGTTGGGCAGCCCCGGCGAACACGATGGCGGACAAACCCTGGGCTTGCAGCGGGGTAAATTGCGCATCAATGGCCATCGAGCCGGCCAGCAGCCCCCACGGCGCACAGGCCAGGGACAGCGGAATAACGGCAATCGCGCCGCGACCGAAGGCGTAATAAGGCAGAGTTGCAGGCATGGACACGGCTCATCGACAGACAGTCGACAAGCATGCCAGCGTCATGCGGTGGTTGTCTTGAACGATCTTGCTCAGGCGAGTTTTACCGACACCAGTTCTACCGAGTCGCGCGCCAGGCGCAGCTCGTGAGCGTCTTGGTTGAGACGATGAATCGTATTGAGCAGGCGTTGACGCAGCACTTCATCGCCGAGTTTTTCGACGGCGCGCATCAGGTCAAACGCCGCCGTTTCGTTATTATCGGCGACGGCATCAAGGGTCTTGCGCAGGTTGCGAGTGGCACGGGTCACGCTGGCGTTTCCTTCTTTAGCAGTGGGAGGCACTTTAGGACATTCGTGTTTCAGTTTAATTTCAAACACTTGTGGTCGATTTACGCGCATTTGATCCACGTCAATCGAACTCGGGATTTTCCCTACGTACAGGCATATGCGTATTCACAAAGGCGTGTGGGAATGCCCGGCTGGTGCCATCCGCGTGCGATTGAGGTTATTCACCCTGCGCGCCGGCGAACTTTGTGCGTACGAACTGATCCATGCCTTGGCTACGCAACGACGCAAAGCGTCTTGCGGCAATGGGCAACAGACCACAACGGGCGAGCACGTGCTGCTGAGCCCCCGGAGCGTTTACTCATGCTTGTCGCACTTGCGATTTTCATTTTCACCATCGTGTTGGTCATCTGGCAGCCCAAGGGCCTGGGCGTCGGCTGGAGCGCAACAATGGGCGCGATCCTGGCCCTGGCCCTTGGCGTCGTCAGCCTGGCTGACATTCCGGTGGTGTGGCACATCATCTGGAATGCGACCGGCACCTTTGTCGCGCTGATCATCATCAGCCTGTTGCTCGATGAAGCCGGCTTTTTTGCCTGGACCGCCCTGCACGTGGCGCGTTGGGGGCGTGGGCGCGGACGACGCTTGTTTGCCTATATGGTGCTGCTCGGCGCGCTGGTGTCGGCACTCTTTGCCAACGACGGCGCGGCGTTGATTCTGACGCCTATCGTGATGTCGATGCTGCTGGCGTTGCGTTTTTCACCGGCCGCCACGCTGGCGTTCGTGATGGGCGCGGGGTTTATCGCCGACACCGCGAGCCTGCCGCTGGTGGTGTCGAACCTGGTGAACATCGTCTCGGCGGATTACTTCAAGATCGGCTTCAACCAATACGCCGCCGTCATGGTGCCGGTGAACTTCGTCAGCGTGGCGGCCACGCTCGCGGTACTGATGTGGTTTTTCCGCCGCGATATTCCGCAGACCTACGACCCGGCCGACCTGGAAGAACCGGCGAGCGCCATCCGTGACCGTGGGACTTTTCGCGCTGGCTGGTGGGTACTCGGTATTTTGCTGGTCGGCTGTTTCGCGCTGGAACCGCTGGGCATTCCCATCAGCGCGATTTCCGCCGTGTGCGCGGTGTTGCTGCTGGTGATCGCCGCCAAGGGCCACACTATTTCCACGCGAAAAGTGCTGAAGGACGCACCCTGGCAGATCGTGATCTTTTCCCTCGGCATGTATCTGGTGGTCTACGGCCTGCGCAACGCGGGCCTCACGACCTACCTGGCGACCTGGCTCGACACCTTCGCGACCTACGGCGTATGGGGCGCGGCCATGGGCACCGGGGTGCTGACGGCACTCTTGTCGTCGGTGATGAACAACTTGCCGACGGTGTTGATCGGCGCGCTGTCCATCGAGTCCAGCCATGCCGTGGGCGTGGTCAAGGACGCGATGATCTACGCCAACGTGATCGGCAGCGACCTTGGCCCCAAAATCACCCCCATCGGCAGCCTGGCCACGTTGCTGTGGTTGCATATTCTGGCGCGCAAAGGCATCACCATCACGTGGGGCTACTACTTCAAGGTCGGGATTGTGCTGACCTTGCCGGTGCTGTTGATCACCCTCGCGGCGCTGGCCTTGCGCCTGAGTGTGTAAGCGCTCGACTGAGTTGACGGCTGCAGGAGCGCACGCTGCGGCCGTCAACGCGCCAACCGATACTCGATTTTGCCACCGCTGCCGTCGTATGCTTTTGCACTTTGTCGAAAGGACGCGGGCATGTTGACGATCTTTTTTTACGCACTGGTGTTCGGTTTTGTATTTTGCCTGTCGCCGGGGGCGGTGCTCGCGGAGACCTTGCGCCGTGGCCTGCTGCAAGGCTTTACCCCGGCATTGCTGGTGCAAGTCGGTTCGCTGGTCGGCGACGCGGTGTGGGCGGTCATTGGCCTCACCGGTATTGCGCTGCTGATCCAGCATGACGCGGTGCGTGTGCCACTGACCATCGTGTGCGCGCTGTACCTCGCGTGGCTGGGCGTGCGCAGCCTGATCGATGCCTGGCATTTGCCACAAGAAAGCAGCGCACCGGCCGGCAGCGCGCAGAACGCGCTGGCGGTAGGCGCCGCGATTTCCCTGGCCAACCCTAAGAACATCGTTTATTGGGGCGCGCTGGGCAGCGCGTTGTCCGGCATCGTTGGCGCGACGCCGAGCCATGCGCAGACACTGACGTTTTTTGCAGGCTTCATGCTGGCGTCGGTGCTCTCGTGTTTTCTGACGGCGGCACTGGTCAACCTATTGCGCAAGAATGCATCGCCATTGTGGCAGCGCGTCAGTTATGCACTGTGCGGGCTGGTACTCTTGTATCTGGCTGTTCTGGCTGCACGCGGTGTATGAAGTTGCAGCGCGCGAGTAACTTGTGAGTGCAGCGTGTCTGAATAAACTCTGAACACCGCAAGGTTTAATTAATCTTGCGTTGACATTTTGTAAGCGCCTGAGTAAATTCCCCCTGCCCGCAACTGGGGCCTTTTTTAAACCTCACAAAAGAAGCCAATGGACACAGTATCTAGTCGCTGCTCGAGCACCGCATCAGCGGGCATCGGGCGCCAAACCCAGAATATGACAGGACTCGCCGTTTCGGTCCGGTAAGCTGCGCTAGAGCTTGATGCTCCACCGTAACTGCCTCACCGGTCGCCCGTCCGGTCCCGAGGTGTGTTATGACCTTCCAACTGATTGCTTTGCCCGATGTACGCACACTGGCCGCCGCCCTGCGCGCCAAGTTGCGCCGCGAGCCTGTGGGGTTTTCGCCTACCCGCTCGACCTTTGCTGCACCCTCCCCTCAAGTACGCCCGGCGCCTCCGCTGGCGCACTGGCGCGCCTGCCCTGTCAGCGGCCAATTGCTGCAGCAGTGGGAACACGCCGACCCTCAAGACCCGCAGAGACCGAAGGTTTCCACGCGGGCTCAAGCAGGCCTGATGCTCGGTGTTTACCTGAGCCATCGCGCCGCCTGAACCGTCTGGAAACATCAACTTGCGCATAACCGTTCTGGCGTTCTTTATGAACACGGCCAGTAGTATCCCGCTGCGCGTTAGTTAATTAACGCCTGCGTGGCGGGCACTGTAGAAGTTAAGTAACTCTCTTATTTAAACCGATCGCAAAGTTTGCGGCTCGGCATGCTTTCGCTCGCCTGTCATCAGGTAAGTACCGGGCATGTTTTGTCGTGAATTGGCGACAGGAGTACACACAATGAGCGCCGTAAAAAACACGCCTCTGCACACCAAAAATGGCACCGACACTGCACTCTCGATGCGTGCCGCGCGTGAAGCCCGCAACGGCCTCTCGGCCACCCTCGCCAACGTGCGGGCCACGCAGGATGGCCTGACCGAGCTGGACGCCAGCGCACGCCTGCAACGCGAAGGCTATAACGAGGTGGCGCATGACAAGCCGCCGCACGCCATCGTGCAGTTCCTGCAGGCACTCAACAACCCGTTCATCTACGTGTTGCTGACCTTGGCCGGCATCAGCTTTGTCACCGACTACTGGCTGCCATTGCAGGCCGGTGAAGACGTCGACCTGACCAAAGTCATCATTATCATGACCATGGTGCTGCTCAGCAGCCTGCTGCGTTTTTGGCAGGAACACCGCTCCGCCAAATCCGCCGAAGCCCTAAAAGCCATGGTGCGCACCACCGCCACCGTGCTGCGTCGCGAGCAAGTCGGCGCCGCACCGACCCTGCGCGAAGTGCCAATGCGTGACTTGGTGGCCGGCGATATTGTGCAGTTGTCTGCCGGCGACATGATCCCGGCCGACATTCGCCTGATCGAATCGCGCGATCTGTTCATCAGCCAGGCCGTGCTGACCGGCGAAGCGTTGCCGGTCGAAAAATACGACACACTCGGCGACGTCACACAGAAATCTGCCAGCTCATTGGCGGTCGACCAGGGCAACCTGCTGGACCTGCAGAATATCTGCTTCATGGGCACCAACGTGGTCAGCGGCCGGGCCAAGGCCGTGGTGGTTGCCACGGGGCCACGCACCTACTTTGGCTCGTTGGCCAAAGCGATTGTCGGCTCACGGGTGCAAACCGCGTTCGATCGCGGGGTGAACAGTGTCAGTTGGTTGCTGATTCGCTTCATGCTGGTGATGGTGCCCATCGTGTTCCTGCTCAATGGCTTCTCCAAAGGTGACTGGGGCGATGCCTTCCTGTTTGCCCTGGCGGTTGCCGTCGGCCTGACCCCGGAAATGCTGCCGATGATCGTCAGCGCCAACCTGGCCAAGGGCGCCACGGCCATGGCCAAGCGCAAAGTGGTGGTTAAACGCCTCAATGCGATCCAGAACTTCGGTTCGATGGACGTGCTGTGCACCGACAAGACCGGCACCCTGACGCAGGACAAAATCATCCTCGAACACCACGTCAATGCGGCGGGTCAGCGCGATGACGCGGTGCTGTCGCTGGCGTGGCTGAACAGCTTTCACCAGAGCGGCATGAAAAACCTGATGGACCAGGCCGTGTTGCAGTTCTCGGAACAAAATCCGAAGTTCAAGGTGCCGTTTGCCTACAGCAAGGTCGACGAACTGCCGTTCGACTTTGTGCGCCGTCGCCTGTCGATCGTGGTCAAGGACGCCGCTGGCGATCAACTGCTGGTGTGCAAGGGCGCGGTGGAAGAGATGCTGAGCATTTCCACCCACGTGATGGAAGCCGGCGAAGCGTTGCCGCTGGATGATCGCCGCCGTGAAGCGCTGCTGGCACTCGCCAATGACTACAACGAAGACGGCTTCCGTGTGCTGGTGGTGGCGACGCGCAACATTCCCAACGCACTGGCGCGCCAGCAATACACCACGGCCGATGAGCGCAACCTGGTCATCCAGGGCTTCCTGACCTTCCTTGATCCACCCAAGGAAACCGCAGGCCCGGCGATTGCGGCACTGCAGCAAATCGGCGTGGCGGTCAAAGTGCTGACCGGCGACAACGCCGTGGTCACCCGCACTATCTGCCGCCAGGTCGGCCTCGACCCAGGCCAGCCACTGCTGGGCGTTGAAATCGAAGCAATGGACGACGCGACCCTGCTGCGCCGTGTGGAAGAACGCACGGTGTTTGCCAAGCTCACGCCGTTGCAAAAATCGCGGGTGCTCAAAGCGCTGCAAGCCAATGGTCACACGGTCGGCTTCCTCGGCGACGGCATCAACGATGCACCGGCGCTGCGCGATGCCGACGTGGGCATTTCGGTCGACAGCGGCACGGACATCGCCAAGGAGTCGGCCGACATCATCCTGCTGGAAAAGAGCCTGATGGTGCTGGAAGAAGGTGTGCTCAAGGGCCGCGAAACCTTCGGCAACATCATGAAGTACCTGAACATGACCGCCAGCTCCAACTTCGGCAACGTGTTCTCGGTGCTGGTAGCCAGTGCATTCATTCCCTTCATGCCGATGCTGGCGATTCACTTGTTGCTGCAAAACCTGATGTACGACATCTCCCAGCTCGCGTTGCCGTGGGACAAGATGGACAAGGAATACCTGGCCAAGCCGCGCAAGTGGGACGCGAAGAACATCGGCCGCTTCATGATCTGGATCGGGCCAACTTCGTCGATCTTCGACATCACCACCTTTGCGCTGATGTGGTACGTGTTCTCGGCCAACAGCGTGGAGATGCAGACCCTGTTCCAGTCCGGCTGGTTTATCGAGGGGCTGCTTTCGCAAACCCTCGTGGTGCATATGTTGCGCACGCGCAAGATCCCGTTCTTCCAGAGCACCGCCGCCTGGCCGGTGTTGATGATGACGTGCGTGGTGATCGCACTGGGCATCTACGTGCCGTTTTCGCCGCTGGGCACACTGGTGGGCCTGCAGCCGCTGCCGCTGGCGTACTTCCCATGGCTGGTCGGCACCCTGCTCGCTTACTGCTGCGTCGCCCAACTGATGAAAACGATCTACATCCGCCGCTTCAAGCAGTGGTACTGATCACCCCCGCCGTTTAAACGGTGGCGGTCGCCCGGCCGCCACCGCGCAATAAAAGGAACGCCCGCATGCGCGTCTTGATCTGTGCAGGTCGTCATTACGCCGACAGCAAAAAATCCCGCCAAGTACTGGACGCCTACCACCGCCTGCGCCCGGTGCAGGTATTGATACACGGCGGCAACCAGTTCCTCGGCAGTGACATTGAGGAATGGGCGCGAGAAATCGGCATCGACGTGGTGCGCTACCCGCCCAACTGGCAACGCCACGGCAAGCAGGCGGAACGCCAGCGCAACCATTTCATGCTCACCGACAGCCGCCCCGATGTGGTCATCGCCCTGCCGGGTGGTGACGACACTTCACAACTGATCTGCCAGGCAAAAGCCTGCGGCATTTCGGTGCTCACCGTAGAAAGCTGACTTCAAGCGAGGTGCATCATGCACAAAAAAACCAACCCAAAGCGGCAGGACGGGTTCGCCAAATACCGTGCGCGTCACTATCGCGGCGCTCGCCATACCCTGCTGTTGTTGCCACCGGCCAAGCGCCGCGCACTGCAGCGTAACCTGACCTTTATCGGCGTAACCCTGGGCCTTGTTTTGCTGATTGCGCTGTGTTCAAAGGCCCACGCGGCTGGCGGTGCTTATGCCGTCGACGACGGCGCGGTGAACGCGCCGGGAGAATGCAACATTGACGTTTGGTACACCGCCGACCGGCACGCAGGCCGTGTGCATAGCCAAACCCTCAACCCCGCCTGCACGTTCAGCGCACTGCCTGCCGTGCAATGGAGCGCGGCGCTGTCTCGTGCCAGCGACACCGGCGATGCCCAGAGCCAGGTCAGCCCGCAAGTCAAGGCGCAGGTTTGGTCACGGCAAGATTTGGGCCTGCAAATGGCGGTGTCGGCAACCGGTCATATTGCCGTCGACCGCGCGCATGCGTTCGACGGCGCGGACTTCAACATTCCGCTGACCTGGCAACCGGTAGAAGCGCTGCGCCTTAACCTCAATGGCGGCTGGGCGCATGCATATGACGGCGGCGAGCAAAACCATCGCCTGACATGGGGCACCGGCTTCGAATATCAGTTGGCGGACACGCTGACGCTGATCGCTGAGCGTTACGGCCAGGCAGGCGGCGACCAAGCGTGGCAAGCCGGGCCGCGATTGCACGTGGGCAAACTGATCGACGTAGACCTAATCGTCGGGCAAAGCCTCAGCGGTGACCGCAACCAATGGCTGACCACCGGCGCCACCGTGCGGTTCTAAGCGTTAGTTGGCATGACTGCCAGGCAAGCACGCTCTATGATGGCCCCACCGCGCCATTCAGAGAGCACGCACGTGAACCGCATTGAACAAATCAGGTTGATGGCCGAGTACAACCAGTGGATGAACCGCAAGGTTTATGCGGCCGCCTGCACGCTGACAGACGGTGAGTTGGCAGCCGATCGACAGGCATTTTTCGGCTCGATTCTCGGCACGCTGAATCATCTGGCGCTAGGCGATACTGTCTGGCTGAAGCGCTTTGCCGAGCACCCGGCAGGTTTTCAAGCATTGACGCCATTAAGCGCGGTCGCAACGCCTCGCGACCTCAAGGCGTTGGCGTTTGCTGACATTCGTGAGCTGTCGGCCCATCGCGCCTGGCTCGATCAACTCATCATCGACTGGGCGCAAAGCCTGCGCGAACCGGACCTGGATCACCGCCTCACGTACCACAACATGCGCGGCGTTGGGACCAACAAGCCGTTCTTCGGCTTGTTGGTGCATTTTTTCAACCACCAGACCCATCATCGCGGCCAGGTAACCACGCTGTTGAGTCAGGCCGGAGTGGATGTAGGCGATACCGACCTGCTGGCGCTGATCGACTGAACTTATTTGACCTTGCTGCTCAACGTGTCGATGCTTCGCTTGAGGTCACTAATCGTACGGTTCTGATCACTGACATCGCTTTTCAGGCGGGACAGTTCACTGGAGCTGGAACTCGAATTGGAATTTGATTTGCTTTTCAAGTCTTCCACTTCGCTTTTCAGCTTGTCGATGGTGCTCTTCTGATCTGCAACCGTACGCTTCAGGTCCGACAATTGACTGTCACTGGCGCTTGAGCTTGACCCGTCCTTACGCTTGAACTCGTCGAAATAGCGCGCCTGCTCTTGCAGCTTGCTGTTCAAGCGCAGCAACTCCTGGTGATCACTTTTCTGGCCGTCCAGCAGCTTTTCAAGATCGCCCACGCTAAACGCGGTGGTAGACAACACGCGCTTCGCGCCCTCTGATGAACTGGTCGTGAGCTTATCGCCACTGCCTGGTCCGAAACTTCCCCACTGCACCTCACTTCCCGCCTGCGCCGTATTTACCCCTGTGGCGACCAACAGCCCGATTACGCCTGCAGCAATCATCCAAGAAGGCTTGCGAACACTGAGCATCAACTGATTCCTTTCCATAATGCCGGGATGGCATATCGCTATGACTGCGATTACCAGACCTTGTTCCCGCGCCTCCAGGATGTTTCGCAACAGACTAAAAATCGCCTGTAGATCACTGATCTACCGGGCTTTTTCAGGCAAGCTTTTGTACAAGAAAGGCACCCTGTGACCTTGCATCGAAGCGCCCAGGTCTATATATTCCCAACCCTGCTACACCGCGCTACCGCCCGAATGGCGAAACTGGTAGACGCATGGGACTTAAAATCCCCCGCTCGTAAGGGCGTCCCGGTTCGATTCCGGGTTCGGGCACCATACATATCAAGGGCTTGCATGATGAATTTCATGCAGGCTCTTATCTTTTCCGCTTCGCAATTTCCAAGCTTGCTCCGCAATTCCCATCTCCGGCGTCCTGCCGACCGAATACAAACTCCCCAACTAACGCCGACTGCTAAGCTGTTCACTCAACCAGAGGAACACCGATGCCTAACTCAGACCTAATGCCCTCCCTTCTCTCCAAGCTCTACGAAAACCAGCTGGCTCTCGAATCCGCGATCATGGAGATTTCAAACTGGGTCGAGCAGCGCGGCTCAGCCGAAGTTTCCGAAAACGTGCGCGGCGCACTGCACACCATCGACGCTAATGAGGACTTCGTAAAGCTGACCTTGGCAGTGTTGATGGCGCCTGATTAAGACAGCACTGCAGCTCGTCGCCTCGAATAGCGCCATGCCCCAACCTCGATTACTGTGCATGCATACAGTATTCGGAATAGCCACCATGGACATTATTGACGAAGACACCTTCGGGTGGCTCGGGCTTCCTACGCCTCTCGAAATGTACAAGCAGCATTGCCTGTTGCTTGAAAACGAGATACGGGAATTGAACTCGCATCTGCGAAAAGCGCGAGCAGACGTTTTCTGCATCAGCCAGACGCTGCTGGAAACTCAGGCTAAGAACGCTGAGTTTTCTGGATACCTACGGGAAAGAGGTGCCGAAGCGGCGGTTATGCGCAAACAGTTAGAAGAGCTCACCACAGCGAACAGAATAGGCAAGCGAGAATTGGACGAACTGCGCAGGATCGTAAATGAAATGAGGCCTCGCCCAACCACGATTGTCTAAGCTCAATTCAACATTGAGGAATAACCATGTGTGGAAGACTGACGCAGTACCGGGGAATTCACGACTTCGTTGCGGCGCTGAGCATGCCCAATGCTCTGGCGAACTCTGTGGGCGAATTGCCCCTAGAGCGCTACAACGTCGCCCCCACAACTCAGGTCGCACTGCTCCACATCCAGGGCGAGCTGCTACTGGCCGATCCGGTGCGCTGGGGTTGGAGGCCGCATTGGGCCAAAGACCGCGCCGCGCCGATAAACGCGCGCGTCGAGAAGGTTGCTCACGGTCCATTCTTCCGGGCGATATGGCCGCATCGGGCAATCACGCCAATCGATAACTGGTTTGAGTGGGTGGATGAAGGCGGACCGAAAAAGCAGCCCTACCTGATCCGACGGCGGGATGGCGCACCATCACTGTGCGCAGCCATTGGTCAACTGCCTGACTCCGATGAGGGGCCGGGCGAACATGACGGCTTCGTGATCATCACCGCCGACAGCGCAGGTGGAATGGTGGACGTGCACGACCGGCGACCCGTTGTGCTGACGCCGGAATTGGCGCGTGAATGGCTTGACCCGGCCACACCCAAAGAGCGAGCCGAGCAGATGGTTCTGCACCAAGGCGAACCGTCAGAGGTCTTCGAGTGGTTCAAGGTCGACACAGCCGTTGGCAATGTGCGGAACAAAGGGCCGGAGTTAATTCAGCCCATCACTGCGCAGTAGCCCTGAAGTAAGCCTGGCAAGCTCGGAACGAGGACGCGGCAGAGCCTGGAATAATTTGCGCCGGCTTTTGCGCGCCGCTGTCCAGGGCTCCTGTTCCATCTTCTTTACATGGATTGAGGGCATTTTTTCATGCCCTCCGATGCAAAAGTCCAGGCACCCACTGGCTACCAGCTCATGATCGCCAACTCGCCAGTCACAGCGGCAGATGCCTTCCTCGGGTTGGCCGTGGTGTAACGAATATCCATCGCCTCCACGCGAAACCCCTCAAACACCCGCCGAATATCTGGGTGATCATTGATGCTCACCATTACCTTGCCTTCGCAGCTGCGCATGAACTCTGCCATGCGCTCGTATTCCTCGAAACCAAACTGGCCACCATACCCAGCGGTCTGCCAGTAAGGTGGGTCCATGTAATGGAAGGTGTGCGGCCGGTCGTATTTAACTGCGCACTTGAGCCAGGGAAGGTTTTCAACGTACGTGCCAGAAAGCCGTTGCCAAGCCTCTGACAAGTTTTCCTCGATCCGAAGAAGGTTGATAGGTCGGCCCGTGGTCGCAGTGCCGAAGGTTTGCCCGGTGGTTTTGGCGCCGAAGGCGTGCTGCTGGAGATAAAAGAACCGCGCAGCCCTCTGTATGTCCGTCAGTGTTTCCGGCACAGCCATTTTCTGCCACTCGAAGATTTGCCGCGAGCTGAGCGCCCACTTGAACTGGCGAATGAATTCCTCGAGGTGGTGTTGGACGACACGGTACAGGTTAATCAGGTCGCCATTCAGGTCGTTAAGCACCTCGACTTTGGCGGGCTGCTCGCGCTTGAAGTACAGCGCCGCGCCGCCAGCGAAAGCCTCAACGTAGCATTCGTGATCAGGGAACAGCGAAAGCAGGCGTTTCGAAAGGCGGCGCTTGCCGCCCATCCATGGAACGATTGGGTTTGTCATTTGCAATCCTTTGCAATGGGCTTTGGTGGTGGTTCCTATTTGCAGCTGATCGTCCGTAGCTGATCAAGCCGCGTTGTAAAGCTATGGCTCATCATTTAGAGGCGAATACCCCAAGTCTGGTTAGCGATAATCGTCATCTCTTACCGTCTGTCGTCGATCACTCAAGTGAATGGCTATCCGCGCTGATACAGATAATGGTCCAGAAATTTCTGGGGTTCAGGACAATCCATTAACGGTAGGCGCTTTATGAACCTTTTGCGTAACACTAAACTCGGGCCCAGGATGGTCACCGCCTTCGCAGCGTGTGCTGTAATTACTTTACTTGTAGGGTTGGTAGGTCGATCGGGGATAAATACGCTTAGCGATAGCCTTGACGGTGTTATATCTAACAACCTCGTATCAGTATACAAAACAAGCAACGCTCGGGCAAACGCTATTGCCCACTACCGGGACATACATCGTGCCCTTTTGTTAAAATACACTAAAGCACCAGCCTCTCAATACAACGATACTGTAAAGTCCATAACAGATAACCAGAAAGAGGTAGAACAGCTTTTCAATGAGTATCGTCAGACACCGCTTGCTGACGATGAGAGAGCGGCCGGAGACAAATTCGAAAAAGACTGGCCAACTTACATTCGCATTTCAGATCAAATAATTTCTCTAATAACCCAGGGGAATCTTGATGGCGCTGCGGAGCTTCTGGACAAAGAAGGAGTGACTGCTTATAACACTGTAAATGATGAATTAAAAATTATCGTAAAATCAAATAACGACCAGACTGGCCAAGCGGCCGAAAGCGCAACACGCTCAGTATCCCAAGCTATTTGGAGCTTGGGCATTGGTGTCGTAATAGCTTTCATTGCAGCCATAATGCTAGGTATTTTGATCACGCGCTCTATCACCAGGCCACTTTCCAGCGCGCTTAAGAGTGCAGAGCAAATAGCCGATAGAGATCTGTCAAGGGTAGTAATAGTTGACGGGCGTGATGAGGTCAGCGATTTGATGGTCGCCCTTTCCAAGATGCAGAAAAATTTAAAAGATACTGTAACAGAAATCGGAAGCGCAGCAGATCAACTAGCATCAGCATCTGAAGAGTTGAATGCAGTTACTGAAGAGAGCTCGCGAGGTCTGCTACGACAAAACGATGAGATTCAGCAAGCTGCTACTGCGGTTAACGAAATGACCGCAGCCGTTGAGGAAGTCGCTCGCAACGCGACGGGCGCTTCCGAAGCCTCGGAGCAGGCAAGTCGTAATGCTATTGAAGGACGAGATCAAGTTAGAAATGCAGTAACCTCTGTCACCGCAATGGCAGATGAGATCTCTAGCTCTACAGAAAAAGTAGAAAATTTGTCGAATCGTATAAGTGAAATCACGAAGATTCTTGATGTAATAAGGGCCATCGCGGAGCAAACAAATTTGCTAGCCCTTAATGCTGCTATTGAAGCGGCCCGAGCGGGGGAGCAAGGAAGGGGCTTTGCTGTAGTGGCAGATGAGGTACGTGCTCTTGCTCACCGCACTCAAGCATCCACTACAGACATCGAATCTATGATGAAGCAGGTCAGAACCGGTGCTGACGAAGCAGTGATGGCAATGGTCAAGAGCAAGCATTTAGCATCAAAAACTCAAGCGGAGGCCATCGAAGCAGGTAACGCTCTTAATCGCATTACTGACGGAGTATCAATTATCAATGAAAAAAACATGGTTATTGCCAGCGCTGCTGAAGAGCAAGCTCAGGTAGCGAGGGAGGTAGATAGAAATCTGGTGAACATTCAAGACCTCTCAACTCAGACAGCAACTGGAGCGCACCAGACCAATGCATCAAGCTCTGAACTGTCCAGGCTTGCAAGCTCATTTGGAGTGCTTATAGGAACTTTTAAAATCTAGATTTTTTTTAGTTCTCTAGCCGTGTAGTTATTTTTTTGGAAAGCCCATTTTTTCCAATAGCTTAGGTACGAGGTATTTATTACTCGCTACCTTGGCAAGAGATGGTAGCAATCAGTTCATTATCGTTGTTTTGCTGCGCGTGGCGCAGCATTTCAACCTGATGCTGAATCTGACCATGGCGCGAGATCTATCAGTCAATCGCATGGTCGTAGACCGCGACAAACTCACCAGATAATCGCTGCAACGTTTGCCATCAGCGCCAAATCAAACCCACCAAGCTCAAGGGCGTCATGCCAGCACTGCCAGCGCTTTGTCGTACAGCGACCGGCGATCTGCCAGGCCGTTGATGCCGCCATTGATTCGGCGTGTAATTTTTACGAACTCCCCTTCGTCAGCGATGGTATTCAGCCCTCGCGTCGACCAGAACCAAGCCGCCGACATCGCAGCATGCTGCGGCTGCTCGAGCAGTTCCGGGTGATTGACCAAGTCCAGACCCATCGCTTCGCCGCAAGCGGCGTAATTGGCGCGCCCGGTGATCTGGATCAGGCCACGGCCACGGTACTTGGAGCCGTCACCCTTTACGGTATTGCCCAAGTCCTCCCGGCCCTCGTATCCAAGCTGCTGGGCGGTTGGCCCCCAAATTTCCCGCACGTAACGCAACTGGCCAGACTCGTGGCCGATCTGCGCAATGAACGCCGACGCGCGCGCCGTTCCCACAATCGCGTAACGGTTCATTGCCGCGTTTAGAGCGGATACAAAAACGCCGGCTTGGCGGCCGGCGTTCGGGAGGATCTGCAGCAACTGCTGCTCGGTGATCGGCATGGCTTTCTCCAGGCGAAAAAAAACCGCTCGGCGGCGGGTGTTAGTGCAAACGCTGGCTCTACTGTGGAGCCTCGGGCC
The DNA here is from genome assembly GCF_009296165.1 of Pseudomonas kitaguniensis. Lineage (GTDB taxonomy): Bacteria > Pseudomonadota > Gammaproteobacteria > Pseudomonadales > Pseudomonadaceae > Aquipseudomonas > Aquipseudomonas kitaguniensis. Next base: position 51,631 of record NZ_VUAZ01000003.1, read on the forward strand.
ACTCAATGGCCTGCGGGTAACCGGGCTGATCGGGCAGGCGGTTGAGTGCAACACGAAACTTCTTCCAGGATGTCAGCAGTGCCAAATCTGCAGCAGTCGCGTCGTCAACATCGACCGCGTCCTGCAAAGGCGCGATTGCGTGGTCAGCGGCCGCGCGCAAACGATTGATCTCAGCGTGCGCCTCCCCCATCGGATCGGCGGCCGGCGGCGGAACGACAATCGCCTCTAAGTCCGGCACCAGGATATGCAGCGTGATCATTGTTTTCAGGTCGTACGCTTCGCCATCCATCGTGACAGTGATGGTCAACAGCCCATCGTCGAAGGACGTATCGACCAGCGCCTGGCTTTCCGACGGGTGCAGTGAAAAGCCCCAACCCTGATCCAGTGGCGGAAACGGCACCATGCCCAGGGAGCCCGTCACGCAGTAAACACCCACATCTTTGCGGTAACTGCCAACATCGATGCCGCCAAGTGAGGTCAGGTCGTACATCGCGCCCGTAGAACCCACGATATTGATTGCTGCTCTTGCCATGATTTAGATCGCCTTAAGGGTGCCGTCTTGGGCACGGGTGGTGTTGCCGTCGTGGTAGATCTTGCGCCACGGGTCGCCGCCGCCGTTGCCGGCAATAGTGCGGAACATGAGGTTCATGCTGCCGCCGGTAACGACTTGGGCTACCAGGTCCATCGCACAGTTCTGGTAAGGATACTGAGCCCTGATACCCGCCCAGTACGCACCGCCGGAAGGGACTACCGTTGTGCTGTCGCCGTAATTGATGAAGTGGCTGCCTTGCTCAATGAAAGCTGAGTTGCCGACCATGGGCGCCGGTGCGCTAACGTCCTGAACATTGCCTGCGGCACTGCCAATGGTTTTGAGTGCGGCGCTGCCGAGCCCCAAGCTTGTGCGCGCTGCAGGCACCGAGGTTGCGCCGGTGCCGCCGCTGGTAACGGGTACCACGCTCATGCTGGCCACCGGGCCAAGCCCTGCCAGTGTCGCGCCCCACTGCTGCACCATCTGGTTGACCGCATCGGCCAGCGCCTTGGGATAGCCGTTTACGGGCACGATGCCGTAGGTAGCACCGGCGGCGCTCACGCCACGGTAATTGGGGGAAATCGATACCGACGTATCGCTCACCGGGTTGGTTACCTGATAGATGCCGCTGTCAGGACCAACAAACATATCGCCCGGTCGGCAATTAGAAAACTTTGTACCGGCTCCGGTTACTACGGCGCTGCCGTTGGTAACGGTGACCGTCCCTTCTGTGTACCAAGAAGCCATATGTTTCTCCAGGCAAAAAAATACCCGCATCGCGGGTTATGTAAGTTGTTTAGTGAAACAAGCATCAGGTGCCGGGCAGCCGGGCAAATACTGCGCCGGGCGATCCCATGTCTGACCATGCGCCTTGCGCTGTTATCCCGAACACTTGCAAGCAGCGCTCAGCATGGCTGAATCTAACTCCTATCTGAGTCCATCCAACTACCTGAGGTGTAAGTAGCCCTCTAGAAAAAGGATTTATCATAAAGTACTCGTCAGACAGCAAGGGGGCCGTTAGCGCGTTTCTCCAGTAGTAGCCATTAGTGATAGCGTTGATCACTACCCGCCCTTGGAATGACCAGGAATGGCTGGCACGACTGAATAGAACCGGCACGGCGCCGGAATCATAAATAAGGCTTCGGTCGGCGGCCCACATTCTCATTCCGTAAGTGTCTGTGCTTTTTGACGCAAACACGGCGGCGAACCACTTTCCATTCGGCCGCATATCTGTTTGTAGTGAGACTATCTGGAATCCCGTCCAGGCTCCAGCGGAGCCCAGTATGGTCATACTCGTATAAAGGTCGCCCGGATTCGACTCGCTGTTCCTTAGGAAAATGCAGGGAGGCTCTAGAGTAGTTATCGCTGCCGGGAAATAAACGTTAATGGCGTACGCTGTAGCGGCGTACACGCCGCTATAAATAACGCACAGTCTAGGCGTCTCGGAATCTATCTGCACGAAGCCGCTGTCGTTTATAGCTTTGAGGCCGTAACTCAATTTTTATACCTCATTACAAGCAGTCTAAACTTCATAAGACTTCTCCAGTTCCCCGGCTCCCCCGGATTCTTGCCTCTAATTGTGACGACTTCAGGCGCTACGGACATGTAGGGAAGCGCGCTCGACGAGTTGTCACCTGCTGCCGGTTCCGTGGGTAAAATTACGGCGACGCAAGTATCTGCGCTAAATCCGGGTATATTAACGGTTATAACGAGAGTAGAGGTCAAATCATAAAGCGCATTATGAATTACCTGATAAGTAAAACTATCTGTATCCATCTGGAGGGCGCTGTTCGCCCCCCATACTCGAACACCAAAACTCATTAGGAAAGCCTCCCCGCCATAAGCCTGAGGACCTCATTCAAATCGAACACAGCCAGACCGTCGTTGTTCAGCACGGAAGATCCGCCAGTGCCAGCACTACGAACAGTAAACGTACCTGCCGGTATGTTGATTTCGAGAAGTGGCCGGCCTTTTGAGTCGACAGCAGGCGATCGCAGCACCATGCCCAGAATGATTTCCTGAACAAACGCCTTGCTGATGATCGCTGTGTTGAAAACCGCCTGACCGTTCTCGATGACAAACATCGGAACAACCTTGCCGTCGATCTCGTTAACGACAGCCATCCGTTGAGCCATGATCAGGAACTCTGATTGCTCGCCGTTGGTGCCGAAGGCCAGGCCTGTGGTGACTTTTCGCCCATCTACGATTGTTTGAGCCTTCAGGGTGACCTGAGACGATACCCTCCCGTCGAGCCCAACGAGGGTTTGGCTGACCTGCTGCACTGACGCGCTGGTTTGGCCGATGCTGGATTGCAGTGTTTCGGACGTCTTGGCCTGCGCTTCGTTGGCCGTCGCCTGCACCCTCTTCTCAGCAACGAATGTGGCCGTGGAATCCCACGCCTTGACAGCGCTGGCCAGCTCGCCGGCGCCGTCGTCACCGCGCACCGAGGCGCGCAGCGTGTCATTGCTCGACGCCATTGAGGTGATCTTGCCGTCCAGGTTGATGACCTTCGTATCGAGCCCCGAGATCGCAATGCCTTGCCCGGTAATTACCTGAGCCTGGCCCGCGATGGTGCCTCCTTGCACATCAACCTTGTCCGAAGTGGTCTTGAGGTCGCTCTTGAGCTGCGTCACCTGAGTGGCCGCTGTTTCTCGGTTGGTTGCCACCACCTGCTCCAAAACAGTCAGCGACGACCTGTTGTCACCAATCTGAGCCCCGAGCGTTAGGAGCTGCTGGGCCGTGGTGAGAGTTTCAGACGCCCGCGTTTTGCGCTCAACCGCCAGATCGGCCGTGGAGTTCCACCCCTTCACCGCATCGGCCAGGTCGCCAGCGCCATCATCACCGCGAGCAGCAGAGCGCAGTGCCTCAACAGACGAGGCTGTCGAAACAACCTTGCCGTCGATTTCCTCGATCTTGGTTTCGATGATCCGCACCTGGGAGGCCAGCGCGTTGGCGGTCTCCAAGATTGTGCCGATGTCGGTCCAGTAAGCGGCGTCCGGCGGCGTGGCACCGCCGGGCACCGCTACTTTGGCCTGATACAAGCGTTGATCCAGGCGAACGATGTCACCCTTCGCATAAGCCTTAGCAGGGTCGTACGCCAAGGCATCGCTCACCTGTTTGATCAGTTCCTCCAGTTCCTGCTTGGCCTCCTCCAGGCGATCATTTACAGAGCCTGGACCGTCGCCGGAAATCAGCTCGATTTCTTCGCGCAGACTCTGATACAGCGCGCCCTTGCCGATCTTGTCGGCGAAGTACTTCTCGTACTCGCTCTGGTCCGAACTGGCTTGGCCGTTGACCGCGCCAGGCACAGGGAAGAACGGGCCTATGTTACCGGTGCGGTCCACGAGGCGCGCCCAAAAGAACAGGCTCGCCCCGGCCAGCAGCGCATGCATCTCGTGCTTGGCCTGCGGGTAGCTGAAGTCGCTCAGCTTGATCGCAGTGGTGAGGTCGGCTGATTGGCTATACCAGATCTCCGTGCGCTCGGTATCCTCGGCGCCCGGCGGGAATCCCCACTGAATGCCGATGCCATAGACCAAGCTGGTTGTGGTCAAGAACGACACCGCCGGCGGCAAACCGGTTTTGCCTTCCAGGTTGGTCAGGATGGAGTTTTTCCAAACCGACGAAATGTCGAAGGCACTGACTGCGCGCACCCGGGCCAGGTATGCGCCCGAATAGATGCCTGTAACGTCTACGCTCGTCGAGCCTGTACGCTGAATCTTGATCCAGTTACCGCTGTCCTTGCGCCACTCCACGTCATAAGCGATAGCGCCGCTCACGGCGGGCCACGAAATGTTCATGGTGCTGATGGCAATGCCCTGATTCACGGCGTAGCTCGACGTCAGCGTAACGCTTGCCGGTGCTGGAACGACCGTTATCGGGATAACACTGATCGGCCGCTCTTCCAGGCGCGCGCCGGTATCGATGTGCGCAAACTTGCTCGGGTCGTATTGCACGGCCGAGATTTCGAAAACACCAGGCTCTGGTCTCGCCACGCTCACAACGCGGTACAGGGGGATAGCCAAGTCATCAGCATCCAGCGCCCAGACCAGCTCACGCTCCGGCGCCACCGAGTAGGCCACCGTAACAGTGACCTGCCGGCCGCTAACCATTTGCACGGTACGCCCCTCGCACTTGCCATCGGGCAGGTTGAGGATCAGCCGGTCGCCGGGCTTGGCCTGGGTATCGCGATCCAAGGTGATGACTTTTCCATTTACCGCCGAAATGCGACCGCCCACAGGCCGCCCAGCGAGCAGTTCGTCGGCGATTGGGATTACGTAGCCTGGCAACGGAATGCGTCCGTCCAGCCCAACCTTAAACGTCACCGCCCGATCCTTGGAGTTTGTGAGCAGCGCCCATTTGCCCCGGCGCTGAGCCTCGGATTCGCGGGTGCAGCCGATAGCGCTGATCTCGAGTGGGTTATCGCCGTATCGGCGCTGCAACTTCTGGTCGGTGACGGCCGTTACATCGGTGTCGTAGTTATTCAGCGGGTTGTCGTAGCTGACCAGTGCGCGCGTATAGCGGGTGCGCTCCGATGCGCTCGAGTAGGTGAACGGCTGCTTTCCTTCCTTGATCACATTCGCCCCGGTGTAAGCGAAGTCGAAGTCGGTGGCGCGCGGCATGTCCGACAGGGTGAAAACCTGGCCTTGAGCCCAGTAAGTCATGCCACGGTAGATCGCCGAGATGTCACGCAGCAGAGACCAAGCGTCAGCCTTGCTTTGCAGGTTCAGGTTGCAGATAAAGCGCGGCTCTTGACCACCCTTCCCGTCCGGCACCATCTGGTCGCAGTACTGCGAGATCCGGTAGAGCTCCCACTTGTCCACCATCCACGGCTTGATGCGCCGGCCGAGGCCGAAACGGTCGTTTGTGGTGATGCCAAGCGTTGCCCACGTTGGGTTGTTGGTGTACGCCTCTTTGAAGGTGCCATCCCATACGCCTGTGTAAGTGCGAGAGGACGGATCGTAGTTGCTCGGCACCAACCATTTGCGCCCCTTGCAACCGACTGTCACGGCTGGAATGCTGCGGAATTGCTCTGCTGAAAATTCGATGTATAGCAAAGCGGTGTTCGGGTAACGGATCTTGGCGTCGATGACTTCCGAGAAACCAGCAATCTGCATCGTGTCGGAGATTTTGTTGTTGTTCTGGTTGATCGTCAGTCGCGTGATGCGCATCAACCAACCGGTGGTTGCCTTGGGCAGGTCGATACGACGGGTGCGCTCGTACACTGTCGTGGTCTTGCCATCGACAGCCTCACTCAGCACTTGCTGGTAGGCGCCACCGTCAGTGGCTACCTCGACCGTGTATTCGATTCGGTAGCCATTGATATTGCCACTGGCGTCGACCGACTGGAGTGCCGGCCAAGCAAAACGTACGCGTACAGCGGAAAGCTGTGTGTTGTTAAACGCCCGCACCCACGGAGTTCCACTGCGAAGGTCAGTGCCGATCGTGGTTTCGTTATCGACCGACGGGATGCCCTGGATATGAGGCTGGTCGACAGCCCCGGTGCGCCACTCCCACTTCACGTTCGGGAAGTTCATGTTACCTTGCGGGTCTTGCAGCGGCGTGTTGTCGAGATAGATGTCGCGCGCGTCGGCGTGCCTTCAAACTCGCCCTCGCCGATAGCTATGAGCATCTTGGCAACGGCGACAGAGCGCAGACTGTCCGGAGCTTCGGTTGGATTCTTTGGCTTTTCGGAACCGCCTTTGGCGCCGTAGACATCGATCTTGCGTGCTGCGCCCATGCTTTTCTCCAGGCAATAAAAAGCCGCCTCGTGGGCGGCTGCTGTGATTCTGACTTCGATTACATCTGGTCTTCGGCGTAGATGGCGGCACTGATGATTGCGCCACCCCACCGACGCTCCCCGATGCACAGCGGTACTGGGTTGCCGGATGCTGTGGTGTTCTTGGCGCTACCAAAAGCGTAACCGGGGGTGTTCTCTGGTGCGGCGCTGGTCTTGAGCCCGCCAGCCTGAGGGCTGAGCATCTGGATAACGCGCCGGCGACCATTGCGATGCCAACAGGCATCAAAGCCTGAAAGCCAGGGATGAATGAAGCGGCAATAAGAATTGCGCCAACTATAGTTTGAAGAATGCCAGCTCTTTTGCTGCCCGTTATCACCGGGACAATCCGAATAACCCCGCGCCCCTGATAGCCTAGTTCCGCCTCGCCAATATTCCGTTTTCCACGAAACACTGCGAACTCAAGGCCGCGGCTCTTAGCCGAGCTAATATATCTTTCAAGTCCTGGAATCTGGATGCATAGGGCTTTAATTGCCTCTGCGGGGCTGCGAACAGACAGCATGAACTCCTTGCCGAACTTCCGCAGAGGCCCGCCGAGTCGAACCATTTCCATGGGTGAGTACTCAATAACGCTTGCTGACATTGCTTTTCTCCGAGCATAAAAAAACCGCCACTTGGGCGGCCTGGAAATGAATTTGCTTTATAGGCAGTCGCGCACCGACTGTTCAATCGCCGCCCTGCCGACACCTGGCGCCCAGGCCAGCCTCTGATACAGGCTGACGCTGCTGCCTGATGCAGACTTGTTGATTTCCAACAGCTCATCGGTTGTCATGTCGGTGCTCACCGTCAGCCTGTAGCCGCGCTCTGTCTCAAACATGGTCGCGCCGGATCTTGCATCCTGCCAGCGCGGGAATACGCATAGAGCGTATTGCTTCGGTGCTTTGTTCGACGAAGCGCTGATTGTGGCCTTTCCGTTTTTGAGATCACCAGGTGTGGTGCACCCCGCCAGCACCATCATCGCTACCGCCGCTATCAAAATCCGCATGTCGTTCCCTCTTTGATTTGTCGTGACTGCACTGCTATGCAGCTCGCCACCGTAATTATCGCTGATTAATTTCGATTTTTTGCGTCGGATCGGGGCTATATCGTTGGCGCTTCAACTGCGGGTCGCCCTTGGCCATACAGAAGAAATAAATCTCCGCCTCACCGCAGCCGCCGTGCAACGCACACTCACTAGCCTGCATATGATCAAGGAGGATTTCCCGGCCCTGTGATTCGCAGAAAGTGTTTGCCTCTTTCAGCGCCTGACCTTTCGCGGATGCTGGCCCACCGAACGGAACCCGTGTTGAAATTGTGTAAGTGTCCGGTCCGACCTTGATCGGCCCGCTGTCGGTACAACCGGCAAGCAATGCCGCTGTAAAAGCTGCCGCCCAAATTTTCATCGACGCCCCTCCACTGGAATCGGCACTGTACATCGGACCTGTCCAGGCATCCAGCGTGGATGGAATGCCAGTGGCGTAGCGCCAGCGTACAGGAGTAGTTTCTTCCTTCGTCAAATCAAGGATCAGCCATGCTAATCAAAAGTCTCTCTAAAAACTTGCCGCCAGATCCTGACAACAAAGGCTGTGTCCTTGGTTGGGCAGTACTGAGAGAGCGCCCTGCTGTTTGGCACCTGATTGACGTGTATGCGAGCAAACACATAGCTGACGCTGCAGCATCCCACCTCACCAATGAATACGCCGTGAGATATGGCTCTCATAGGCTGGGCACGGATGACTTCAGCGGACTGACGCCGCCTGCCTAACCTCAGCTTTCTCAAAAAGAACTCGACCCGGCCCAGAAGCAACAATGGCCGTAAGCCCAGGCTTGCCAGTGTAGGCGCGGGCGTAGCCATCTTTGCTCTGGCACTTGCCTGAAGACCTCACTCGATCAATCTCGACACCGCCATACAGAATGGCGACCTCGTTTTCAGCTCCAACGACACCGGCATCGGTGATGATGAAGAGGTCGTAAATGGTCAGCATGTAGGTTTGGCTTGGCGGCATGCGGCCCTCCTTCTGCCTTGCGGGCAGCGAAAAATGAATTTAAGGATTTAACTGCTCTACGCCTGAAATCTCTAGGTTCGGAGTTGCGCCAGTCTCGGCGCGTATAAAGCAAGGAAAACAACAATGCTGCTAGGTAAAATTCAATTCCCCTATGTTCTCTTATCATCGAATTTAAATCTTTCCAGCAGATGCCATGAATTCGCGCTGGGTGGAGTTGAGACCGGTCTAGGGGTTAGCACTTTTCGCTCGGAGAGTGACCTCGCAACGATTTTTGAATCTCTGTGCACGGTTTCAACCGATTTTTCTTTGATACAGACAGAGGGCGTAAAATACTCGGGCGACAGACGCTTCTCGAGAATATTCGGGCATATCACATAGGTCAGGATCAGCAGCCAATCCAGCTCAGTTCCCCGTGATCGATTGCGATATATACCCCTCTTTCATACGCTATGGGCCGCTGGGAACATCTTCAGCGTCTCACTCGTAAGCTTCGAAAGATTTCAGCTCTCTACGCAGAGTTTGTGCCTCAGGATCAAGCGAGTTCGGTCGTACCACGGACCGCCAAAAACGACGATCTCAGACGGCCTGCCGTATAGGTGGTGCAGTAGAAATGGGCCGGGGCCGAACGCTCCCGACTCTTCGCCGGGTAGCGCCGGATCAGTACCCAAGTAGATACCGGCGTGGTTCGGGTGCACCGTTCGACCGACATGCATAACGATCATATCCCCGCGCTGAGGCCGGTCCACGCGCACAAAGCCTGCGGCCTCGTAGTTTGCCTCGTACAGGCTGGCGTTTTCCGCGCTCTCCCACCAGCCATCAGCTCGCTGGAAGGCTTCAAACTCCAGTCCCCACTCACGCTGATACCAGTCAGCGCAAACCTGCCAGCAATCCCAGGCACCGTGCACAAACGGGCGCTTCAGCAGCGGCGTGCTGCCGGTTGGCGTGATGGTGCGCAAATCCCCCTCAGGCCACGACAAGATATGCCAGGGCAAGGCAGTGGCCTCGCACATGGCCAAGTCGTGCGGCGACGGCCTGCTGGTGGCATCCGGATGCGAGTGAACGATGCCGATCACCTCGCCCGCGTCTTCCGCCGCCGCGTAATCCTCTGGATCAAGCCGGAACTCTTCTTTTGGCTCCGTGGCGATGTTCCGGCACGGAAAGTACTTCTGCGCGCGCCCGACCGCCAACAGCAAGCCACAGCACTCTTTCGGATACTCGGCTGCCGCGTGCGCCTGGATGGTGGTGATGATGTGTTTTCGCATTATTTGCGCCCACTAAAAAGGGCGCCGAAGCGCCCTTGGTTAAGCAAACATTTTCCCGGATTGCGGAGGCCTAAGTAGTGCCCGTCCGATAATTCCAGCCTTTACTCTATTGCGCATGGTCGCCTGGCTCACTCCGGCTATTTTCGCCCACTCAACGACTGTTTTCTCTTCGCCATCGATCAGCAGAGTCGCATTATGTTTGCGCACGGGCTTTGAGGCTGCCTCATCAGGAGTCATCCCAGCATCGAGGCGGTTGTAAAACGTAGATTCTTTTATGCCAGCCTCGCGCCAAACACTGGCGATATGCCTCTGATTGCCGAGGCGCGTGACAATGGCATTGTTCCGCTTATGCTCGCCCTGACCTAGAGCGTCAGTCCATCGGCAGTTTCCTGGCTCGTAATCGCCATTCTCATCAAGCCGGTCGATGCTCTGGCCTTTCTCCTTCGCCCCCATTCCGGCGACGAATCCCGCAATGTCTTGCCACTCATTACACACCCGAATACCTCGACCTCCGTAATCTTTGTAGTCTTTGGAATCAGGGTTGTAGCAGCGATCGATCATCGCCTTCCATGTCCCATAGGCAGAGTGCCTGTGTAGTCCGTGGGTAGTGTGGGTTTCTTTAACCCGCATTCTCATAAAGCAGCCGCAAGACACTTGTACGCCACACACGAGCGCAGATCTTTGGACGACTCGGGAATTGCCGCATACACATCGGCAGTCCCAAAGACTGACCCTATAAGGTCTATCGTTTGGCGCTTCGCTGACCACCGTGAGCCTGCCAAACTGCAAGCCCACTAAATCTTTTGGGTATTTCCTCTTCAATTCACACCCCTAAAGCGTGAGACCTAACTGAAAGGAGTGGCAGGTCGGTTAGGTGCCGACTTTTCGGGTTGCATGCCCTAGCCACATAGTCATTCTACTACGATCTGGACACGAGGCTCACAGCCGGAAATCCGCCGAAACTGAGCTCGTTGTTCTCTCCGAAGCGCAACTTGCACGACGACAGACAGCCCTTGCACTGGTCGAGCGTTGGGTCATCCGTGGGGTTGTCCTCGTCGTCGAACATCGCCGCGCCGGTGTAGCCGCAATCAGGCCCACGGTATCCATTGGTCATGGCCCAGTGGCAGAAGGTCGTCATCTGCCGACCGGGCAGCCCGTGGTGGTCGATCTCGCCGGGGGAAGAAAGCTCCCAGACCACGGCCTCGCCGTCCTCGCTGGTTTTCTGGTCGATGTACCAGATTTCCAGCGCCTCCTGTGTCGGATCGGCTGTCGGGTTGCCGCCGGGGTAGTTCGCCGCGTCCAGATACTGGGCCAGGGTCTCGCGCACCGTCAGTTTGAACTTAAGCATGTCCTCGAAGGCCAGGCACAGTGCCGTAACGCGCCCGTTGATGTTGCCGGCGGCGAAGGTAGGCCGGGAGGCGCTACCGTCGCTGCTCGAGGAAATCCCCTCAATTTGCACCGGCCACGCCGCGTACTCCTCGCCCTGCCACCAGATCGACTTCGCCGGTAGGTCTTCTTCCGAATGCTCGTAGGCCAGCAGTTCATCCGGCGTATGCGGAATAGCGTGACCGTGGAAGCGCAAGTAATCGGCGCCGTACTCGGTCCCGTCAATTTCGAACAGGCGAATTTCGCCGCCGGGCTCCAGCTTCTGGATGTCCGTTATCAGTGACATGCGCGGTTATCTCAGGGGTGAAAGGTTTGTTGGAATGTTGCTGTGATGGCGTAGACCTGGCCACCTCGGTGAACTGGCTTGTAGCCGTCGCACTTGTATAAGCCGAGATCGCCCAGCGGGGGCTCCCACAGGAAACCCTTGGAGCCTTTATGCCGATCGAGGAACACCATAATTTCCTTGATGCGGGGCTTCATGCCGGTGAACGTGACCGGCCAAGATTGGGCTCGGCTATTGATCCCATCCTCGACCGACTGCTCGTAGCCGTCCCCGAACTGTTTGGAGCGGACGCGCTGGGTGATTTCCCCCTCCGCGCCTTTTTCCGTTGCCCAGGTGAATCGCTCAATTGCCATAAATCATCCTTTCACGTTTCGGCTGCTCACGCCGCCTTGGCGCCAAGACTTGGCGATCTCTTCTTTCGCGACTGTGCGCATGCGCTCCTGCATGTTTCGCTGAAACAGTTCGGTATCGAGTTCGTCGCCTTCCGACTTGCCCGACTCTTCATCTGTCATGACCATGATCGGCATTGAAAGACTGACGGAGGTGCCGCCGCCACCGCCAACCGACATAACGCCCAGCTTGCCGTTGGCCGTGCGCGTCAGAGGCATGATCGCCTCGTCTCCAGCCTCGCCCATGACACCGGTTCTGCCGTTGGCCATGCCGAATGCAGTGGGTTTACTTACAACCGAGTTGGTGAAGGCGCCGCCGTCGGCGAACATCTGCACGCCTTTGGACCAGGCGCCGCCTTCAGCCTGGAGGTAAGTCGACGAGTAACCCGCTTGGGAGGCGCCGAGGTTCGATGAGACTGCACCGGCTGATCCCGCCGCCAATCCATTGCCCGTGCCCGCGGCAGCGCTTCCACCGAAATAGGTGGCCGTTGCGCTGACCAAGCTACTCAGCAATGCCGAACTGGCCTGACGGGTAGCGATACGCGCCATATCCGCCAAAATCGACTTAGCGAAGTCCGAGAACGATGCTTTGCCGGTCATTGCAAAGTTGACGACCGCATCCTCCATGCTGCTGAAAGCATTGCCGAACAGGCTTTTTGTCTGCCCAGCGATGTTGCGAGCCGAATCGAGGTAGTTTTCCCAAGCTGCTGAGGCGCCTTTCGTCCAATCGCCCTGAGCGGCTTCAACGTCCGCATAGTTCTGCCGGATCTGGTCGGTAGCGTTTTTGTTCGCATCTGCGAGCGCCTGAGATTTGCGCTTGAATTCCTCCTCCGACATATTTCGCGACGGGTCGGACTTTTGATTCGCTAGCTCCAGCGCCTGCTGAGCAAACCGGTCTTGCTGGCTGTTCAGCTCACCGTTAAGTGCGTTCTGGCGGTCACCCTGGCCAACGCCAACTACGGCGCGCTGCCCGGCAAGCTCCAGAGCGCGCTGCTGCTGTCCAAGTGCCTGGACGTAAGAGGCGATTGACCGCTCCTGTTTCGCCAGGCGCCCCGTCTCGCTCGTCGCCAGCACTTCAAGCTGGCTATCAGCATCCTTCTGAGCCTTGACCATATCAGCGCGTGCGTCTGCGATCTTCTGGTCAAGCTGGATGCTTTGTGCGGAGGTGGTTGTCTTCTTACCCTGGGCAGCTTCAAGAGCGGAGATCTCCACCTCGTATCCGGCGGTGACTTCGTCCTTCTCGGCACGGATCAAGACTGCGCGCTGCGTTGCGTAATCAGCCTGCGAGATCAACCCGGCTTTCTGCGCTGCATCCAACTGCCTAAAGGTGTTGGTGTATTCGTCCTGAATGCCCTTGAGCGCATTCTGCGCATCGTTGTATGCCGTGAGATCTACAGCGCCGGCCGAAGCGGTTTTGGGATCCTTGAACTTGGCGTTGATATTTTCGCGCTGCTTGTTAACTCGATCTTGGGCCAGTCGAGGATCGTTCGGATCCGCGTCACGAAACGATTGCAGCTCGCGATCTAACTCCTTGAGCTCAGCATCACGCTTCTGTTTATTGGTGCGAAATGACTTTTCTCGCGCGTCGAAAGCCCTTTGTGACTCCTGGGCCTTGTCCTGTTTGCCTTGGTATAGCGCCTGGGCTTTATTGATCGCGTCCTGCGTATCGCGCTGTCCAACGAGGAACTCCAGCTCCTGCTTGGATGCAGCAAGCTTCTTTTTGACGTCGGTATCGCTCGGGTTAGCTTTGAGCGCGCTCTCTGCATAAGCAACGCTTTGCGTCAGTTCAGTAATCCGTTTCGCCGGACCTTCGTCCCTGCCAATGTTCTTGATCGCATCCAGCGATTTCTTGGCCTCATCGGTGATGCCCTTCCAGGCTTTCTCGATGAAACCCAGGTTGTCGGTGATCTCCGTGGATCGGCTTTTGACGGTATCCGCGTAAGTATCAGTAAGCAGCTTTGCGGCGCCAATGGTGTCACCCTGCTCCTTAAGAGCAACGATTTGCGAGTAAACCGAAGCCGTCAGGAAGTGATACTGATCGTTCAGTTCCTTCGCGGCCGCAACTGGGTCCTTAGCAATCTTGACGAACTCAGCAATGGTCGCGTCCACCGACTTGCCGGTGGCGTCTTCCATCGCCGCGGCGGCATCCGCGATAACCTTGAAGCTGTCGCCCGCGATAACTCCGCTGGACGCCAACTTGGTAAGCGATGCCGCCGCCTCGCTGGTGGTGCCATTCGTCGCGCTGACCTGTTGCGCCAGATCAGCCAAGCGACTCGCAGAGGTTCCTGCGTAATTGCCGGTCAATATCAGTGCTTTGTTGTACTCGTCCGCCTCCTGACTGCCGGTCTTGTAGCCGTAGACCATGGTGCCGAGCGACACGACCACGGCGGCCAGCGCGAGCGCCATACCAGCAGCGCCGAACGTGACCCCGCTCATTGCCGGGCGGATAGCGCCTACGGCCTTCTGCGCGTTCTCGGCCGCCTCCGCAGCTGTGTTCGAGCTTTCAGCCAGGTCCGACAGACTTTCACTTGCCTCGCCAGCGCTTTCAGCGGTGTCCTTCGCGCCGGAGGCGATACCCGCAAGCGACTCTCCCAATACAGCCGCACCGGCGCCGCCGGAAAACAACGAGCGGAACTTGTCCCTGAGTGCGTCCATCGTCGGCCCGATGCCGCCGAACGAATCTTTTATCTGACCGCCCTGCTGGATGAGTACCATAAGCGGGTTTTGCCCGCCTGCCAGGCTGGTGAAGATGTCAGTGAACTGTGCTGGAAGCTGACGCAGCGCCGCCTGTGTTTGCCCGGAGCTGACGCCAGTTTTTCTCAACCCCTCGTCGAACTCCCCCAGCTTCTGGCGGGAGGCGTCGATGCGAGCGGAGTACTCACGGAAGGTGTCGGCATCAATGACGCCGGCGGCCTTGTATTTCTGCAACTGAGCCTGCTGCTGATCGAGCTTATCGAGCGCAGCCATTGTTGGGTTGAGTTTACCGAGCAGCTCTTGCAAGCCTTCGGCCTGCGCGCCGGTCGCTGCGGCGGCCTTCTTGGTCGCCTCGGCCTGGCGATCTGTCGAGCCTATCAGGGCGTCGGATTCAGCCTGTAAACGCCGCTGAAGCGCAGCCAAGCTGCTTGCCGACGAACCGGACGACTCCAAAGCCGAAGCATTGGTGTTCACACTGGTGGTCAGGCGCTGGTAATACTCACTCGACTCCAACGAGGCTTTCGCCGTGGCCAGCAATCGCGCCTTAGTTTCGTCGAGAGACTCGGACAGCTTGCGCTCTGATGCCGAGAGGTCGGATGCAGCGGTTGCAGCCTTGTCAAAACCAGCCGCCACACCATCAGCGGCTTTCTCAGCCTTGGCACCAGCCTTTGCAAGATTCTCCAGATCGGAGGTGGCCTTGACCGCTTCGCCTGAATCTACCGCAATGCCAAGCTCAGCGATCGTAGACATGAGTGCTCCATTATTTCGATTGCTCAGACATAACGAGCAACGCCTCGGCCTCCAATACTTGAAGGTCGGGGAAGATCTCTCTGAGTTGTTTTTTCTTCATGCCGATGAGCTCGGCAACGCTGGTGATTGCGGTGTAATCAATGCCGGTCGCGCCGCACGCGCCGGTGCGCCACTGTGTTGAGAGGCCGTCGAACAAGCGGAACGCCGGCCAGACACACGGCCACACCTCAAACGCCTCCTCCATGTCCGAGGCGTCGAGACCGAATGCCGCCAACTGCTCGGCACTCGGAGGGGGCTCATACAGGGCGCGTGCGACGCGGATCAGTTTCCCGTGCGGGCCGGTGCGTAAGCCGCTTGATAGGCCGCGACAATGGCCTCACCGGCGCCGGCAGATGTTTCCACCAGCGCGCGGATAGACTCAGGGCTCAGCTTGTCTTCAAACCCCCAGCCTTCAACCAATGCCTGGACCTGATCTACCTGGCGTTCAATGTCCGCATCAGTGATGTCCACCAGAGTCAAATCATCAGCTTTGGCTTTGAAAGCATCCTGATCGTCCTTTGCCCGTTGCTGCCACCCTGCAAACAAGGCTGCCAGCTCATTGCGGTTCCGATACTTGAACTCAAACGGCACCTTGATGAATGCACCGCCGACGCGCGGAATTTCCACATCCGCCTTGAAGGTAGCGCCTTGCGCGATCTTGAACTTCGCCATGATCAGCTACCCCCGCCAGCAACCACTGGCGCGCGGTACGCCGTAATCTCGGCGTTAATGGTGAAGCCGAACGTCACAGCTGCACCCTCGTTGCGCACCAACGTTGGGGTTTTGTTAAACGACGGGTAACCGGCGTAGTAGATCGTTTTACCGTTGGGCAGAGACATGCGCAGAATCCGCACTTCCTTCTCACGATCAGCCTTGTCCAGTTCGTCGTACCAGGCGAGGCTGTCGTCGTCGGCGAGCTGGAACGCAAACGCCTGAGCATTCTTGGTAGTCGGAATCTGCTTGTCGCGGCGAGCCTCCAGCGGTGCGTACGTCCAGTATTGCTGCTCACCGCCAGACATCGAGTTACCGATCACCTGGTTCACCGCAACCCAGCCGGTAACCTTTTTGGCAGTGCCAGCGCTGATGCCGTCCGGGAAGAACGCAACGTTCGAGGTATCGATGCCTTCAAGCGTGAAGGCTCCGGCCGCGGCGTTGGACACGCGCACGGCGCGCTCGTTGATGTCCTCCCAGCCCGAAGTAACCAGCAGGATGTCACCGTTGGAGAAACCGTTGGCCAAAGCCGTGGCCACGCCCGGATTTGCGTTGCTGATGGCGGAGATCAACTTGGCGGCAGCGAAGCCGGTTGAGATCGCCAGTGTTGCCCCGTTGGGGAAGTAGATCGACATGGGTTTTCCTCTTTGCAGAAATGACAAAACCCGCACTTGGCGGGTTCAGGATTTGCCCAACGGGCGGATTATGGTGTGGTGTCGGACCGGTACGAGAACGACAGCGGGACGGTGTAGGTGGAGTCGCCGGTGATACCTGGTCCCTGATCTACCGGCGTCATGGGCGTGACAACGAAGCCATTTTTCGTGTCGCGCACATACAGCGGGAACAGGTCTGTCAACTCAGCCACAATCGGATTCGTCTTGGTCTTGCCGGTGCCCGCCGGTGCGATGATGCTCACCTGGAAGACGCCGGTGAACAGCCGGTGATCACCGCCGAGCGTGTTGCTCGCGGTATCGCCCGGGATCGTGAACGCCCTCAGGTAGGTCTCGTCCGCCGCCGGCGTGTAGGCCGTGTTCTCGAAGACGATCTTCAGATTCTCCGACCTGGCAGCGTTCCAGGCGATGAGCTTTGCCTCGTAGATCGAAGCGATGATTGCGTGACTCATACCTGGTTGTTCCTGATGGCCTCCAGCACGATCTGCTGGAAGCGGGCCACGGTGACCCGGACCATACCGCCGGGTGCTTGGGTCGAATGGCCGAACTCCAGCGGGATGGCATAACCGAGGCTGTTGGTGATGTAGCAGGTGTCGCCCGCCTTGAATTCGATAGCGCCGGAGGTAATGCGCGCCGTCGACTTGACGCCGCTCGGGTCGACTTCTTCGGTTGTGCTGCCGTCCGGGGTGCCGATACTGAACATCCAGTTCCCGCGAAACCTGCCGCCCACGTAGCCTGCGGGCGCCGCAATGTCCATGCCGTCGTGCACCTTGCGCCCTGGCTTTAGCCTGCCTGCCTTTGTGAGGTTGGCCGGGTCGCTACGCAGCGCGCTGTTGTGGTCGTCGACAGCCTTGTTGTACTGGGTCGCCACAGCGTTCTGCGCCCAAATCTCCGGGTTACCCACGGGGGACATGCGGATCAGGCTGCTGCCGACCTCAATGATGATCTCGCGCATGCTTGCGTCGAGGGCTTCGGTAGCCTGCGCAGCGAACGCGGCCAGGCTCAGGGCGAAGCTGCCGGATTGGCCGGAGCCTGCCCGGCTCACGACCGCACCTGCAGTTCATACAGGATCGGCGTACCGGCTGGGTTGATCTCTTTCAGCGGAGGAACGATTGACCAGGTACGACCTTGGGCGACCACTTTGTCGAGTAGGCCGGGAATCCAGGCCATCCCCTGCGCGGCGATCTTGAGTTTCTTGTCGCCCTGCCGGATGAGGCTGTTGTTTTGGAATTCTTGGCCGGTGAAGTCGAGCAGGATGCCCTGGGCTGTTTGCTCGACGGTTGCGCCTGACGCTTCCCCGCCCGTCTCCGAGTCGTAATCGCCCTGCTCCGTCTTGCTGATGGTCACGGGCTGGCCGAACTCTGTGATCATCTCCAGAGCCATCACGGCCATTTCGTCGTAGAAGGCCATGGTGGCTCCAAGTTAATAGGAAATCGCCTACCTCGAGAATCTCGCAGCTCGCGTTACATAAGCGTCGAGCGCTTTATCAGCAGTATCAACTGCCCGGGTAACGACATCGTTTTCGGAAACGTTCGGTCGAGCCGACAACCCTGTAATAGCGGCAAGGTAAGCCTTTTGCCAAAAAGCAATTTTTTCATCATTACTGATAACCATAAAACCTCCATTTAAATGAAGGGCCTACGCTATCTTATGCCCGAACAGCAAACAACCCGCGGCGCTGAAGGTAATCGGCAAACTGTGTTGCGCTCGGTCGGTCAGGTGCCGCCGGCAACAACCGATTGCTGGTAGACGGGATAGCCGCATACTGCCGTGTCACCGCCCCTTCAACTCGATCCAGTAAAACAGCGCCTTTGCGCTTCTCCACCGGGTCGATGTCGTCCTGATGTATCTCGGCGGCCAGGGCCATCTGCCCGTACTGAATGCGCGCTGGCAAGTAGTTGTTCGGCTTGATCTCGTGATCCAGCAGCACTTCCCGGCGCGGCCAGGACAGGGCCTGCTCGCTATTCGACTTACGACCCTTCCAGGTCATGCCATCCATAACCAAGGCGGCCCGGCGAAGCAATGCCTCTTGCGCGGGAGCGCCCGCAGGGATGACCGTGCCGAATTTCACGGCATACAAGGCCAGGTCCTCGGCGCACGCGTAGCTTTCCGCGTCAGGCTTGCCGGTGCCGTCCTCGATGATGAGCATAATTACTCCTTGATTTCACTCAGGCGGTAAGCCTCGGCCTTCGCTTCATCGGCAGTGCCGACGAACTCGCCAAAGCGTACACCGTCGCGGGTGATGATAATCCACTGGTCGTTCGATTCGAGCTTAGGAATGTAGACCGGCTCATCCTTCGTGCCATCCTTGAGGGTCCCGTTGGTGCCACCGGGCAGCACGTTTTTACCGGTCTTTTCCTTACCGGCAGCCACTTTGTCCTTCGCGGCCTTTTCCTTACCGGCGGCGGACGTAACCGGAGTTTTGCGGGTCAGCACCTCGACCTCAATCTCGGCAGCGTCATACGCGGCTTTGATCTCAGGGTAATCGCCCACGATAACGACCTTGGTCACGCCACGCTCCACTGCGCGGAACAGATCGGGGTTGCGGTAGCGCTTGTTCGGGTCGAAGTCACCCAGTTGGTTGCTGTAAACGAGTTCCATGATTGTCTCCATGGCGGCCATTACTGGCCGCGCCTTGAGGTCGGTATTAGCCGCCGACTGGTGGGGTAGTTGTGAGGGTGATCATCACGCCAGCGGTGACCTTGTTGCTGTCCGAGTGCTTGACCCAGTTGGCGGCCGAACCAACAGCAGCCAGGGTTGGGTTGCCTCCGCCAGTGGTTTCCTTCCAGCTGTAGCCCAGCACGTCGATGTTCACGGTGCCTTCAGCGCGGTAGCCGATGCCGAGGTTCTCTTCGTCGTTCACCTCGTAGGACCGGAAGCCGGGAGCCTGGGATTCAGTGATCACAACAGCATTCGGCAACAGGCCGAAAATCACGTCAGCAGGTGCGGTGTCGGTCACCAGCACTGGCTTGCCGAGCGTGCCAGGCAGACCACCGTAGATGACGACGCCGGCTTCCTCATAGACCTTGTTCGCGATCGCTTCGTCCACGATGTCGAAATAGGCCGACGAGTGCATGACCCACAGGGCGATGCGGCCGAACTTGTCGCCGAACTTGCGCATGCCACGGGTCAGAGTCTTCTTGCCGTCGGTCTCGATGTTGGCCGAGACCACCATGTCTGCGTTGGAGCCGATTGCGGCACGCAGAGCTGCGGTGGCGTAGTGAATAAAGCCTTCCAGGGTAGCGTCGGCGACATCAACGCCGATGATTTGAGAGAACTCATCAACTGGACGACCGCGACGCTTGAAAGCCTCTTCGGTGGTTTGGTACGGGCCGTATTTCCACGGAGCCTTGACGCCAACAGCTTCGCCGGCGCCGATCTTCTTCGAAACCACTTTGGCTTCGGAGTTGACGTCGCGGTGATCAAGGCCGCCGCCGAGCTTGTAGAAAGCGCGCTTGCGGAAATCGCCTTCGATCATTTCGTTGTCGAGGACGATGGCGCCGTTGGAGGATGCGTTGAACACATCCAGGTTGTCCTGGACGCGCTCCAGGTATGCGGTTTGCGCCTCATCGTTGTAGATGATCAGGTCACTGTTGACGGTTGTCGCCATGGGTGTTTCCCCTTACTTGGGCAATTGCAGATATGCGGTTTGGCCGTGCTTGCGCTGGTAGTCGCGCTTCTGCTCGGAGGTCATTTCGGAGCGCTTGAATGCAGCCTGGCCGCCACCCCCGCCCGGGGCTTGTGTCCCTGAAGCCCTTGGCCACAGGTGAGGTGCGCTTTCACGCAGGGATTCCGCCCATTCGAGCGGGGTCAGAGGGGTCTTGCCGTCTTTGCCGAGGATGGTCTGGCCAGACTCATCCACAGCGACCGCATCGCCGTCTTCGTTCAGGGTGAACACGCCTTTGGCGCGCAGATGATGTCGTCCGTAGCTTCAGGAATCGCGCCAGCCTTCAATGCAGCGCTGCGCACCGCATCGCCCAGGACTTTGCCCTGGAACTTGGCGGCGAAGGACTCGGCCTTCTCTGCGCGCGCGCTGACGGTCTTCAACTGCTTGTCGTATTCGCCACGCAAGCGCTCGGTGCGCTTGTTGAATACCTCGTCCACCTTGCCTTCTGTCAGCAGCTTGGTTTCTTCGTCCTGCCCGGCGCGACTGAGCAGGCCTTTGACGGCGTCGATGTCGATGCCTTCAAACTGGGTTTCGAACTGGGTCAGCTTGCCGGAGGTTTCCTTCAGCTTGCCCAGCAGTTCCGAGTTCTTGGTTTTCAAACCGGAAACGGATGCTTCAACGGCAGTCGCGATAGCGTCCTTGATTGCCGGGTTTTCCAGGTCGATTTCGTTTTCTTCTGCCACGTTAATGCACCCCTTAGGTATGTTTAGCCCGCTTTGCAGGCATAAAAAAACCCGGCACGCGACCGGGTTTCGTTTAAAGATAGTTTTTGCTAGCTAAAAATACATTTCAATCACTGCGCCGTTTCCGGCTAAAGACGTAGATAAAGCAACTGCGGCATTGATGACCTTACAAGCAGACTCGCGTCGAGCTAAAAGCTCAATTTCCGGATCGGAAATCATGTCTTCAAAATGAGTTATTAAATCGGTATTGGTGAAAACTCCAGAAGCAAAGAGTCTTAAAGTTAGATTTTTTATCCGGGTTTTAGCGGAATCTACTGAAAGTCCACATGCCTTATGGTCCACCGCTAAAAGGAATGACTCCTCAATGCACTGGAGATCATTGTTCGCCAAATTTTTAAGCATAAAAATCGTCCCTGACTGAATTTATGGGTCAGAGTAGCAACTCTGCTCGCTGAAAAGCGAGAGGCTCCAGCACCTTCATTTGAGCGAGGGTCAGTGGAGCGAAGTTTCGATCTAGCTGCAGTTCGGCGAAGCGCTCCACGGTCAGCCCGCCTTCACGAAACAGCTTGGCCCGTACAGGTCCGATAGCCACGTCCTGGAATGATGCCGGTTGCTGCTGGAGCCAGTGGTAGTAATCCAGATCAGCATTGACCTGTTGCCCGCCATTGGCACCAATAGAAGCCCGTGTCGCGCCTTTGGCGAACATTGCGCTGAGCTTAGTCAGCAGGATGAAGGTGGTACGGCAATTCGGGTGGAACGGCGGCCGGGGGCCGGACTCCACGGGAAACTTGCGCTTGTCCATCGAGCGGCATTGCTGGCTGGTCTTGCTGTCCAGCGTTGCAACTATCTGGATCTCCTCAACGATGTCCGTGTTGGCCTTGGCCACCTCCATGCGCGCTTGGGACGACACGTGCTGAATAGCGGTGTGTACGACCGTGCTGGCATTGCGGTTAGTGGTGGCCAGGATGCCGTCTTTGTAGCCGGCAGCCTTGGTACCGCGAATATTCTTGATGATCTGAAAGTTAGTCTGGCCTTCGAAAAAGCCCTGCCGGATAGTGCCGGTGACACGTTCACGCTCGGCGCTGGTCCAGCCCTTGATGAAGGCCTTAAGCAGCTTCCCGCAGCCAGTACCGCGCACGCTGAGCGGGTTTGTCAGCACAGCGGTGCGGATGGCAGCGGCAGTCGGCGCGACCACATCCAGCGAAACGCCAACCGGCGCCGATCTGGCAAGACTGGTTGCCTCAAACTCGGCCTCGTAGTTGGCGATTTCTACCAGGTCTAAGTTCAGTTGCGCGCTGTAGCGGTCGAAGATGCCCAGCAGCAGGCTATCCACTTCCTTCAGCAACGCTTCAAGGCGCTTGACGTTGTAATCGGTCAAGTCCGACTGGGTCAGCCGCTCACGGATAGACCGGTCAATCTCCTTGAGGAAGGGAGCGAACTTGCCCACTTCCCCCGCCTTGAGCTTTTCGAGGAAGACTGCGTGCCGGATGGTCGCATCAAGAATCGCCTGTTTCACCGCCATCTACTTTGTCCTCGTCGTCCAGCCCAAGGCCATCGCCCTGCTCTTCCAGCTCACCGTCGATCTGTTTGTCCGTGCGCTCTGGTGCGATCAACCCAAGCTTGCGCAGGTAAGCCCGCAAGTCTGCCTTGGCGAATCCGCCGTTTTGCCACAAGCCAACCAAGGCGGTGATCATCTGAGGATCAGCCGAGAGTTCGACGAACTCCTGATTCACCTGGTAGGCGACTTTCTTGTCGGTGATGCCCATGTAGGTGCAGCACCACATGAGCGCACGGGTGTAGGCCTCGCTAACGTTGGCAACGCAGCCAGCCAAAACCGATGTGGACGCCGATTGGTCACCACGAGACTCAGTAGCGGTCTTGGTAGCGAGCGAGGCCACTACCATCCGAGCGCCCAGTTCGATCATCATCTGGTTTTTATCGGCCATGGCTCCTTGACCAGCGTGTTGGGCGTGGGCTGGGCGTAGCCGAAGGCGCCGCCGACGGGCAGCATCATTGGGGCTCGGGAGCCCACATAGATGCCGTTTTTCTCCATCCAATCGCGCCAAGACTCGTCGAGCCCGCTGATCCACGGCTGGGCCTGCCCGCACCAGAACACGCTGTCTTCGTAGTCAGCGCTGTTCCGATAATGGCCCAGGTTGATCATGGCGATGTCGTAGAGCGGAGACTCATCGATGCTCGGATCGTTGTTCTGCGCGCCTACGAAGGTGAACGGAATCTCTTTCAGCCGGCCGCCGGCACCCGTAGGCCGGAATTCCTCAGTAACCGCCAGTGGCCCGCCAGTCTCTGGTCCTGCCCGGCGCCATACTCGGCAAACGAAGCCGTCTTCCTCCAAGGCCAGTTCCCGGTACTGCTCAACCGTCTTGAATCCGAACCCATAAGGGATTTCCGGCGATTCCTTCAGCACTACCAGCGTCAGTACGCTATGACCGTTCACCATACCGGTGCGCCAGTTGATGATTTCTTCAGCGCAGTAAGTGAGGATCACCGCATGCCCGCCGATACCATCGTCCTGGTGATAGTCGACATACAAACCATGTCGGCCAGCCTCAAGTACCTTTTCGAGCGTGCCTTGGGAGTGCTGATAGATGCTCACCCCTGAGCCGTTGGCGTTGTCCTGCAGGTAATCCAACTTTGTCGGAACCGTCAGCGTCGGATCTTTGTGGAAAGCAAGGCCGAGCAACCCGTTTCGGGTGTGCCCGGTGGCGTTCTTGAACACCGCGCGCTCACGGTAAGCACGATTCCGATCCTGATTCTCTGGCGACTTGTCGTGCGCATTGATATAAGGCAGCCGATCGACTACCCGGTGCTGACCCGCGCAGACGTCGCGAACGGTTGCCCAGCGGTCTAGCACTGCCGTGTATTCCGCCCGTTTGAAGGAGACATCGTTGCTCATCGGGCGTATCCCATTTTGATAGCGGTGACCGGTTTGATAATCGGGTACTCGCGGTGGATGAAGTAGCCGCCGGCGTCGTTCGCGTGATCGATGCCGGCGGTTTTGTCTGGCTCCCCGTTTGCGCCCCACACCTGCTGTTCCAGGCCGTCGGCGTAGGTTGGGCAGGTGAAAGGGTTGATCAGATAGCGGCGCTCGCCTTGCGCATTGCAGAAGACAGCGTTCATTGCGTTGATTCGATCCTTCACCGGCGGGTTTGCCGCTGGAGCGATGACCGCGAACCCTGCCTGCTTGAGCATGGCCAGGTCGGTGATGCTGGCGTTCACGGACTTGCGGGAGTCGCCCGAGGCGTCCGGGTAGATCCTGATTTCGCAGGTCTTCTTGAAGTCGTTGCCGTCGTGCTGCCAGTAGCGCTCTTTGATCCGGCGGATCATGTCGGGCGTGTCATAGCCGTCAATCAGCTCATCAACTGCCCTGGGTAGTCCCTGGTCGCGTTTGACGTGTGTGATCGCCGCCATCTTGCCGACGTTGAAGTCCATCCCGATGAACAGCGGCTCGCCGGGCAGCACAGTGTCGAAGCAGCCGTTGAGCTTGCGGTCGTAGGCCGTGTAGATCGTGCCGGACGTCAGGTTGACGAACTGGCCCTTGAGGTACGCCATGATCAGCTGCGGCGGATACGACTCCAGCAGGGAGGCGATGTAGTCATCCGGCAAGTTCAGCTCGTTGTCGAACGTACTGGCCTGCACCAGGCCGTACATCTCCTTGAGCGACGGCTTGTCGCGCAGCTGCTTCACGAATTGCAGGAAGACGAACTTGAAGCCTTCCGGCGTCGTGGTGACGTCTACCCCGTTCTTCAGTCCGGGCAAGTTGTAGCGCATCCGGGCGATGATCTTGCGCCAGGCCTGCTGTGCCTTGACGGCAGTCAGCACGTCCAGCTCATCCACCAGGGCGTGACCAATCTTGAAACCGACGATGGTCTGCGGCTTCTCCATCGACCGGCAAATCACAGTGCCGCGGTACTGCCGGCCGCTGTAGATGTGAACCTCGTGGTTCGCCTGGTTGATCTTGGTCTTCAGCCCCCAGTCGTAGGCCACCTCATCCATGGTCGGATAGAAGATGTCCCGGATCTGAGGGTAAGTCGGTGCGAAGTAGCCAGCGTTGACACCGGGCCACTCCATGAAGTGCTTGCTCAGCGCCGAGCAGCCCACCCAAGTCTTGCCTGAGCCGAACCCGGCGACGAACGCGCGGAATTTGTGGGGCAGCGTGAGGAATTGAGCTTGCGGAACGTTAAGGCTCGGCATTCGGCTTCCTCGCATCTACCACGTCGACCTGGATGCGGGTCGGGATCACCGGTTCGTCGCCCGCCTCTTCCTTCCTGGCCCGGTTGACGTATATGTCACCGGTTTCTTTCGCGGCTTGCTCGAGGATCTGCATGGCCAGGCCGATGTTCTTCATCGACTCAGCCTTTTCAACAAACCGGTTCATGGTACGGAGGCGGAACGCGCGGTTGGCAATCGGGATATCAGCTGTCTCTTCGCGAAACCGCTTCCGGGTGTCGTGGAACAGGGTCACCCACTTCTTCGCCAGGTCTCGCCCAGCGCGCTTGGTAGGGTCTTGAGCCTCACACTGTTGACGGGTCACCTCTAAGCCGAATTCCTCTCTGACAGCTGCCGCAACCTGGGAAGGAGTGTCGAAGCACGCCAAGGCCTGAACCATGAAGCCTTTCACCTCATTGTTCAGGGCTGCCATAGGGTAAATTCCGTCTTAGGTCTGTCAGGGGTCAGGCCAATCTGAGCAGACAGGTTCCGCAGGCCCTCGCAATGTTCAATTTCCCCACCTCAGCAGGACTGTTTGCTGCATCCACCAACGCCTGAACGTCAGGGCTTGCACCGTAGCGGCGGACGACACCCACAAACTCTTCTACGTCGTGTCCGCGCATCTCAAGCTTTGGCGCGCCCTCCTTTGTGAAAGCAGGCTGACCGTACTTATCCATGGCGTGTGCGATGTGGTAGAGCTCATGCTCCACCAAGGCGCAGAAGTCGGTGTCGCTGCACTGGGCGCAGTAGTCAGCAGCCAGCGTGATGATGAAGGCCGGCACGTCGCCGAACCAATCACGCATCTGTTGTTCCATCCGAGCTTTCTGCCAGCCACCCGCGCGGAACGCCACCTGCTCGGCCTGGCCAAGAACTGTGCGACCCTGCTTAGCGAAGCTCGACGATGCCCACATGATCCGGATGTCTGCATCCAGTAGGTGAGCATGATCTTCGTTGTGAATGGTGCCCGTGTCGGCAAGAATTTCGGCTTGGAGCCATTCCCACACCTCGGGCGCAGGACGCAAATTGAGCCACAGTGATTCGAGCAGATCGGCCGGTGGCATTGGTCTGCTCATAATTCGCCCGTCAGAATATTGGATAGGTTGACGCCAGCCTAACCCCGATATGGCAGGCAAAGGCAGCGAAGATTGCACGATTACGCCATCGGTAGAAAAAACCAGTCTCATCACCAATTTTTCTGGCAACCTCGAACTGCTTAGTGAAGTCCCGGTCTGGATAAGTACTGCATAACTCTAGGTACCGAGCATTCATCTTGAGGAGATGGATCGTTATCTCGATGCGCTTAAAGCCAAGCCAGGCCGATATGACCAGCACTACGAGCGGAAGGAGCAGAAGAGTTGGCTCATTCCAGCCAAAGTTCGCATATTTCTGCGTCTGCGCCAGATAGGCAGACGCCGCCAAGGTTGCGCCCAAGACGAACTGGTCAAAGCTCAGGTTTCCTTTGTAGTAGTGATCATCTAGCGCCGTCACTCTTGGATCTTCAGCCATTGCTGCACTCTCCCTATTTATGAAACAGGGATATTACCGTGCCACCATCTGGCGTGTCTGTGCATGGGCATGACCGTGGAGCAGGCTCACGATCAGGCCTTGAGGAAGCCCGGCATTCTTGGCCGCGTCCACGGCATCAAAAATGGCCTTGTCGAGAGCGCTCACCGCAGCGTTGATTTCTGGGCTCATTGGCAGTACGTGCCGCAGGCGGGTTACGTTACTCATTGAATACCGGCCCCTCACCCATGCGTAATGTCTTGTTGGCGCCGGTGTAGCCGCCGCAGTAGATGACTCTGATCTCACCCCACACAGGGTGGACGTCGACGTGTTCGCCATCGGTGGACTTGAGCGGGGCGTCCAAGACAACGGCGATGCCAGCCTTAGTGTCGCAATAGGTGACACCGGCAACCCGCTGGCCGTCGATGATCACTTCCCGCCGGCCTTTGCCATCATCCCAGTAGTGGACATGCTCGCCTGATTGATCGCTCATCACGCCCACCCAATACTGATGTGAGTGCCAATCCAGATGGCGCCCTCTATGACTGCCCACCCAACCACGGCACAGGTGACCGCGCCGATGACAAAGGCTCCGGTCATATTTGGCAACTGGCTCATGCGAACCCTCATAATTGCGCGCCACAATTTGGCGCATCTGAAAACGTGGCGCGGATTTACGATTGGGATAAACTAGGTCAAAACCGATAAAGCAGAGCCCCTGCTAAGCTCGCAACCAAAAAAAGAGAAGCCGATGCCAATTGATGCAGCAACCGCAATGGCTAGGGCAAGAGACAATTTCAAGTATCTGGCTGAAGCAAAAGATGATGCTCACCTCGCCAAGCTAAAGGGAGGCGCTTGCGGCTATAACCAGTCACTTTTGATAGCCGGCCTGATCAGCCCCAAGCAATTGGATCAACTGAACAGAGAGCTCGATGAAGCCTGTCTGGCTTACAAATCACCCTTAGCTTGAATCAAATGATTCGCCCTGTCCGCAGACAATCAACGCTGCTGGATAGATTACGATTGAGCACGTTCATCAAGTGCATGGTCGGCAAACTTTTAGAGAAGATGCACATGCCAGCAGACACAGAGTTCGCGATGACCGCAGCCCGCATAAACTTCGGGCGCTTGGCTTCGGCCGTAAGCAAATCAGATCGTGAGAACTTAACAAACGACGCTCACAGCTTTAACCAAACATTGTTGGATGCTGGTTTTATCAGTCGCGAGCAATTTAAGCAGCTGAACTCCGAGCTTGAGCTGGCCTTCAGGGCTCATATCCTGCCTTGACCTTTTACGTTTACTTGCTCTGACTGCGAACGATCTGTGCGTCGACCTGGTCGGCGCAGGTATCAAGCAACTTGATCGCTTTGTCTTTGAGCTCCCACACATCACCGTTGAGGCGAAGGTCGGCCTGGTCTTGTTCAACGCGCTCGCAAGGGATCAACTCGGGCGCTTCAATTCTTACCGCTTGGGTCTTTGTTACTACCGCTGGCTTTGCCGCGCAGCCCGTCAGGTAAAGGCTGATTAGCCCAGTCACGAACAGGCTTGCTGCTGCGCTTGAGTTCTTCAAAGTCTTTCCTCGCCTTCTCGGCTTTCTTCTCGCTGGCCTTTATTCGTTTTGCCAGGTCGGATGTGTACGCGGCGTTGCGCACGGCTTCGGCGCGCAGCGTGGTGATAGTGGCCTGGCTCTCGGCATTGGCGGCGACGGCTTTGGACTTCTCGCCAGCTTCGAATGCCACCTCCCCGCGAAGGGCTATGACACGCGACTGCTGTATGCCCACCAGTAGCAGGCCGACCAAAGCGATGATGATTGCTGCTGCGAAGGCCTTCATGCTGAATCCGCCTTGCGACCCAGGAAGCGGGTCACCATCTCGCGAATAGCAGTCACCCCGAGGAACCCAATAGTCCCTCCAGCAGCAACAGAAAGACTTGGCGGCCAAGCCATCCACTCGATCACGCTTGAAGCAACCAAGCTTAGCGACCCACAGATCAATGCTTCAAACACGATCCGGCGCTTGCTCGTTTCTTTCGCGTCATACATGACACGCAGTAGTGAGACAGTGATGGACATGATCACGCCCTGCCAGAGCGGATTGCTCAACGCCAGCCAGATCTTGGCCCAGGTGTCTGGCTTATCAGGCATGTTTGGCATCCGGGTTACTCCCTCTCGGGGAGATTGATAAATCCAGCCCCAGCAGCACTCCCAGCCATAGCGATGGGTGTGGTGAAGCCGAAAATGAAAAAGCCCCGGCTCAGGCCAGGGCTTTTCAAAAACACATAAAAATCACTTAATAGGTTTGACTGTTCCGATCTCGAACTCGTCTTTACTTTCATTCTTGCCTTGTATCCACTTGCAACCAACGAGATCGTGACGCACAGAACCGGTATTTCTCACAACCCGACCACCAATGCCCAGGGCACCAACACTAAAGTCTTTGGGGCCGCAACGATTCACAATCATCCGGGGACCACCCGAAGCGAGCTCAACCATATCGCCTTCCTTCGGATGATACATTTCTGTCGAGCTAACAAACTCCAGCTCCACCTTTTTCAATATCTTCCTACGCGACTCAGACTTTTCAAACCATTTGCATTCAACGTGATCGTGACTAAGCGTCTGCGGTACAACCATCCTCGCCGTTACGCCCAAAGCGCCGCCAACCTTAACAGGGCCAGCGTCAATCACCGTCATTAGCTGATCGTTAAGTTTATAACGAACCACATCGCCCAGCTTCAATGCTTCACTCATCGCGAGCCTCCTTTTCGTGTCGCTACAAGATGGGGGCTAGCGAGAAAATTTCAAGAGCGATCCACTGTACTGGGCATCTTTTGAAAACGAAAAAGCCCCAGCAGATGCTGAGGCTCTTGATTTGTAAAGGCATCTTACCGCGGCAGCTTCCTACACGGCATGCTTGCCGGTTCTGCGCGAAGCTCTGATGAGATGCATCGGTCTATGGTTTTTTGGGGCCGAGGGAGCTCTTGCGCTCTTCCTCACGTTGCTTGTCCAAAAGTAGAATTCTAATGTTCTGCTTCTCGACCAGCGTGCCTATGAGTGCACTAGCGGAAGGCCAGTCCACGAAAATCCCGACGACCTCATCGCCATCCCAGACAACCCACAATAACTTCGGAGGGTTTGAAGGCAGCCCCACACCCGAAGCCATCTTCGCTTTGAGATTTTTTATTTGTGTCGGGGTAAGTTGTTCTGCAGAGATCCTTCCCACTTTACGCTCCAGCCTCAGATTAGAAGCTAATAGCATGACCGATTGTCGCCCAACAAAAAACCCGGCTCTTGGCCGGGCGGGGGTATTGATGTGCGTTTCGCGTTACTTGTGCACTATGGGAAAAGTACGCGCAAAACCCCGTCATGTCAATATGATTATGCCGCCTCTTGATCTTTTTCCGAGTGAATCACCTGCCATAGCGGTTGTTGAGCCTGAATATCCACTTCTTTTATCACTTCTTTAAGGGATTCCCATAGGTCGAGCCAGTCACGCGTCCAGTTCTTCGGATCGATGGTGACGCCGAAGAACGTGTTCATCTCGGCGGCCACCCGCGCCGGGCCCCACTCAGCAGACCCGGCCACCTCCCCCTTGTACGACTGCAGGGCCAGGGTAACCAGGTACTGCGCCTTCACGCGCTTGGCCGATGTCAGATCTGGCAGCGCTGCTTTGGCGGTGATCAGCAGCACCGCGTTCAACAGGTGCTTCATGTTCATCGCCGGGTGGTACAGGTAGTGCCCGAACTGCTGCACTTGGAACGGAAGCGTGTCGATGGCGCGCAGTACTTTGCCGATGGTGGCCAAGTGAGCGGCACGGGCCGTTGACCTGCCAGCAGGTGTGCGCCGGGTTTCGCTGATGCTGATCTTCTGGCGCACAACCTGAATGCGCTCTTCCTTGTCATCCCCCAGCGCAGCGAAGACCGCCTCGGCCCGGCGCATACGCTGCCCCTTCTTGATAGGTGCTGACTGTGCCTTGTCGATGGCTACAGCGCTGATCGACGCGTTCGATTCGTGCTGAGCCTCGGTCCATACCTGCCTTGCGTTGATCAGTTTCATGCTGCCTGCCCCTTTTTCAACTCTCTGGTCTTTGCCCGGTAATCGGCAGTCATCGCCTTCAATTCTGCGACAGTATATTTCTTCGCCTCGTGCGGCCCCTCGAGCCACTCAACTGCCTCGGCGCCGATGCGCTTCAACAGCTCGATGCGGTAACTCACGATGTTCCCGGAGAGCCGGGTGTTGCACGGTGAGCACTGGCGGTGGCAATTCAGAGGCTCGAAGCGCAAAGCCGGATTGCTCCCAACAGTCCGGTAATGGCCAGCGTCATACTTGCCCTGGTGGTGCCGGCCGCAGCTGACGCATGGCAGTGCCGCGTCACGGGCGCGCACCCAAGCGTTGAATGCCTGCTGCGTGTCCTTGAGGTGATCCGCCCTGCTCTTCAGCTTCTCCTTGCGGACCTTGATTTCCTTGCGCTCGATGTCGGCCAGCGCCTTTTTAGCCTTGGGCGCGTGCCTTGGCGCGTCGATCAGCGCGCACGCCGGGCTGCACACCGCCTGACCCATGCGAGAAGGCACGAATGAGGCGCTGCACGTAGCAACGCGGCATTTCTTCGGCTTGGCTGTCTTCCGTTCGATGGTCATGCGGCCTCCTTGAATGCTTCGAACTCGGCCATTTCGGTCAGGCGCTCTTCGGTGAGCGTCGGCCAGTAATGCAGCACCAGATACGCGCAGCACTGGCGCCAGAAATCTTGGAAGGTTTCCTCCCCCATTGAGTCGTAGGAGAGGCTGCGCGGTGTCTTACGGGTAAGCTGGCCCAGGCCGGGGATGTCGAATGCTTCCTCGTCGCAGTACACGCCCGACTCCAGTTGCAGGGTCTTGATTGCGTCGTGGGACTGCTTGCCGGAGAACCGGTCGATGTTCTGGCTCAGCACCCGGCCCAGACCATGGACCAAACCATTGAACCGTGGGTTGCGCGGCTGCTTTAAGTCGGCGCGGATCTTCGTGTTGATCCGGAAATCCCGCTCGCGAAGGATCGACCGGTCAGCATCAGAGGACGGCACGAACGCTGCCACCTCCTTGCCTGTGGCTGGATCGACCAAGCGTCGCAGCACCAGGTACACGGGCATTGGCCGGGGCTTGGCTGGCTTGGTCATGGCGTCACCCGAAAGAATTCAATTTCGAATGGACCGAAGTAAACCCGGAAGGCAGGCTTGGAGTCGAGTTTCGTGAAATAGAAATGCCAGTTGAGTGGGCGGAACCCAAAGAGCAGCCAGCCTCGCTTGAATCCGAAGCTGACCATGTAGCCATTGCCACGGTAGTCGTCGCTGAATCTGCCGTAATTGGTCTTCATGACTGCTCTCCCTTGCCCATGGCGGCGTCAATACTCCGGTCGAGTTCTTCGCCGTCGACGCAGGGCATGGTTCCGTCTTTTTGAGTTATCTGTACGCGGGCGCTGTAATATTCTCCGCGAAGCCACCGATACCGCTCCGCGTCAACCTGATCTTTGCGCCACTCATCACGAAGCGCCTGTGCGGCTGCGATCAGAGTTTCGTTCTCAGCCTTCAGCTCAGCATTCACCCGCTCGTAGGCTTCGTAGCCGGTGCGTAGGCCTGCGACTTCGGCCTTGAGTTGGTCGCGCTCTGCCACCGCGATTTCGGCAACGCTACTCAACGCACGCAAGGCCAGTTCGTCCCGCTCGATCTGGGCGATCAGTGCGAGAACAACGTCAGGGTTGGCTTCGTCGTCATAGGCCAGCTCTGCCGTATTCCAGACTTCGGCAAATTCGTCGCCGCCGTGCTCGCACAGGTCCGCGTAGGATTGCTTAACGGCCTCGGCGGCGATCTTGAGTTTTGTGTGGTCAGTCATGATTTCACCTTCAGTCCGGCGGCTTCGATGGCGGCGCGAGCCAGGTCCAGGTAGACGAACTCACCATCTACGCACTGGGTGCTTTCGGTCGGAAGATCGATTACCACCGCCTCGCGGGATGCCTGCCAGCCATCCCATGCACCGTTCGCATAAGGGCTTTCGTAGAAATTCGGGTGAGTGATCGACCGGGTGAAATTCATCCCCCGGAAGCGCGGGCTTTTCTCGAACTCTTCACGCATCTTGTCGGTCATGTCCGTTGCTCCGCTGCTTCTGCGATCAATGCCATGCGCTCAAGGCGCTCTTCGGCTTGGCTGGCGAGATTGGCTAAGTCCGCCTCATCCACCACCGGCATGCACACGAAAAGAATTCCGTGCTTGGCCATGGTGTTGGCCACCTCAAGGGATTGGCGTAGCTGGGCTGGGTTTGCTCGCTTCATGCTCGTGACTCCAATTCCTGGGCCTGCTTGATCAGCAGCGCGCGGCGGTCTGCCAATTCGTTGGCGGCTTCAATCCGCAGTTCGATCTTTCGCTCTTCGCTGGCCTTGCGCATTTCCAGCATCGAGGACTTCACCAACTGCAGCTTTTCGCGCAGAACCGGCGCAGGCTGTGTCACGGCACCAGTGAGCAGTCCAGCAATCGCGCGCCCATCCTCAGTGACAGGAAAGACACTCAGGTCTGCGAGGTACTTCTGGCCGCTCTCTCGGGGGATGCGCTTGAGCTCCATGGCCTTGGTGACGGCTTGAATGCGACGGCTCGCGTCGAATCCTACGGAGACGTGCCAGTTCACAGGCTTGGCATCCTCTCGTGATCGGCCAACAAACCGCTCGTAGGCGCTGATGAAGGCCATGCGGGCACCGATCTTGTCGCCAGAGTCGAGGACGGGCTTTGCAGCAGCCAAGGCCAACTGGATTTCTTCAGTTAGAACGACCGTTTCGTATTCGTCATTGGTGGTCATGGCGATAGCCCAAGCTTCGTCCTTGCCAGGGCGGCCGTCAGCGGCTTGGACGCGCTGAAGAATCGAGGCAAGTGTCAGTTTTCCAGTCAGTTCACGACGGCAGGACCAGAGCGCATTGGCGATCACGCCCATGTCGTGTTCGGCCAGATCCTCGGCCATCAGCTTTGCAGCTGGTGCGCTCAGCACCTGCCCAAGAGTTTCGGCAGTGGCGCAAATGGCCATGCTCAGTTCAGCGGTTTCGGCGTAGGAAAGCATTGCTCTCACCCCCTTCCAGAATGCTGCGGCTGGCCTCTTGGCCGGCGTTGAAGTTGGCTTGGGTGTCTTCGATCTGGCGGGCAGTTCGCGAATTCATCTGGCGGCCGGTAGCCCACTGGGTGTGGTAGGCCTCCGCCTTGGCGATCAGGTTGTTCAAGCTGTGGCAGTCATTGACGATGCGGGCGTCGTTGACCGTGAGGTAGTACGCAGCAACGCTGTGGGCAACGTCGACGCCTAGGCGATCAACCAGCTTGCCGAGGATTCCACCGGCTGCAGCGTTCCATACCGGCCAGCACTGGTACCGCTTGCGGTAAGCCATGGCGTAGTTCGCCCATGCCTTGAACGTTTTACAGGTCTGGTCTTTCGGCCCTGGCATGTCGGCGGGTATTTCGACGCGAGGTGCTTCGGGTTGATCCACAACCAGCACAAGCACACCGGGTTGGGTCGGCTTGTCCGAGCCTTCCGGCAAGCTGTGACTGGTACCCTGATTGGTACCCTGATGATTGGTATCCTGATTTGTCGGAGATTTATCCGACCCTTGCTCGGATTTTTTTCCGACCTTGATCGGAGATTTATCCGAGGTAGATCGGATTTTTTTCCGACCTTTGTTTTTTGGTGGGGTCGGATATTTTTCCGACCCGTCGAGCTTCTGATTCCACTCGATCGCTTTCTCTGTGAGGCGGAAAAGCGTGATGTTCGAGGTGCTGGAAAGCTCAATCAACCCGGCCTCTTCCAGGGCCTTCAGCATGCGGTAAGCGGTGTCCGGCTTGTCAGTGAGTAGCGGAAGCTCCTCAGTGATCTTGGCCTTGCTCAGCGCGAAGAAGATCCCGTCATCAGTCTTGATTGGCTTGGCCCAGCTCGGGCAGCCGTAGACGAACGCGAACAGCAGGGCCTGCTGAGAATTCAGCCCCCACTCCAGCGCCTTCACCTGGTTAATCGTGACGGTGTATTGCATGTCAGGCCGCCGAATAGACTGTATGCGAGCTATTGCGCGCACGTTTTCAGATTGCGAAAAGCGTGGCGCGAGATTGGTGGGGCTATTGATCGTTTGATTGGCTTGGTGCATGATTCGCTCCACAAGTTTGTTGCTGTTGAAAGAGCCGGGATTGCGCCCCGGCTTTTTTATGTCTGAAATTCAGGCTGCTTTCACCGACTGCTTGAACACTTCCAAGCTGACGATCACTTCCTCAGCCTCCTTGAGTAGTTCGGACTTCTCGCGAGTGCAAACGCGGCCATCGGCCTGGGCGTCGAACGCAAGGCGGGTCACGTCGCCAGATCGGCATGCAGCCGCAGAAGCGCGGTATTGAGGTTGATTCCCTCGGGCTTATCCTTCGGCACAAGCTCGAAGCCAAACGATTCGGCCCAAGCTTTCAGTGGGCGGAAGTCCTGGGTGAACTTCATGATTCGGTGCAGCTCCTGGACGTTCAGCTTGTGGCTGTCGTAATCAGGGTTCGCCTTTTGGGAAAGCAGTGTCTTTGAAGAGAAGCTGGCCCCCTCCGCAATCCGCCCTGCGCCGTGGTCGTCAACCACGTCATAGATCGCCTTCATCAATTCCTGCATGTAACACCTCGAAATTCTTTACGTGGCGCCCTGCAGGTGCAGAGGCGATCATTTGCTCAATGGAACGGCGGACAGGGATGTCGCTTAGCTGGCGAGACGTTGATTCTGCGAAGGAAAAGCTCTCACCTCTTCTGCTGTACAAATCCCATTCGGGTGAGGGGTGACATAGATGTCACGGCCGATTCGAATGGCTTTACTGATGGCGCCCTGCGTCATCCCCAACAGAGCTGCAGCCTCGCTCTGCCCAAGCCAGCGGGCAAAATCAGTGATGTGAATTCGGTTCATGGGAGTGATCTCCGTGGTTCTTCATGCACGAATATTACCTATGGCATTTTTAAAAGTAAATGCCATTGGCATTTGTAGCTATATTACCGATGGGAATACGATTCAGGGATGAGCAAGAAACCCCTACCGCAAGACAAAAAGGATGAGTGCCTTCGGCTGAAGGCATTGTTCAATAGAAAGAAAAATGAGCTTGGCCTGACCCAGGAGAAGCTGGCGCACGCCTTAGAAATCAATCAAAGCTCCGTCAGCCACTATCTGAATGGTGTTAACCCGCTCAATCCTTCGATTGCCGCCTCGTTCGCGAACATATTGAAGGTGGATGTTCGTGAATTTAGTGAGCGCCTCGCCAAAGAGATTTCTCAAATGGCGTCATCCATCGACCAGCGGCACACCGGATCTGGCACCGCCATCTCGCTGGATGGAGAAGATTCGTCCAAATCTGATCGTGACTTTACGGGGGCTGGCGAGAGAGCAAGGGCCCTGGCTTTGGCCGCAAGCCCAAGGTCTAGATCGGCACTCGAGCGGATTGCCGAGGCCGCAGATTCTGGGCTGCTGAGCGAGCAAGATGTTCTGCTATTGGAGGCTATCGCCACTCGCCTTTCGATCAGGATCCCAACCAAAACAGAATCGCCTCATCAGCGTTTAAGGAAAAAGCTGACTCCAAATGATCCAGTTCCTGAATAGCGACTGCTTCGGTGGTCAATTGCGTGACCCAGTAAAAACGGGGCTAAACCCATTATTCCGCGCAAAAATTCGGGTCGGTGACGAGTCTTTGCACTGCTACGTTAAGCCGATCCCCGATAAGGTTTGGGAAAGGCCGGGCACCTACGAGTTTGAGTCATCTGAAATCGTAAGCGAGGCAATCGGGTATGCGCTGGCCGGTATCGTTGGTCTCCCGGTGGCCAAGAATGCAGGGGTAATTGAGCTGGATCGCGATCAAATCCCTGAGAGAGTCCAGCGCGCGCTCGACTTTATTTCTCCCTCGGGCCCACAGAAAAGCTATTTGGCGTGGTTCTCGCAAGACACGACGCATCCCAATCTTGTGCAAAAGCACGTGGACGGTTTTCCTGATTTTATGAAGGAGCGTCGAGCAAAGAGACTTGTAACGCAGCTATCCAAGAACAAGTCTATCCCGGCAATTTTGTCTTTTGACGCATGGCTTCAAAACTCTGACAGGCACCTTGGAAACCTACTTTGGGCGTCTAGCGGTTCGTACACACTGATAGATCACGGAAGGCTATTTGTGTGGCCTGACTGGACTCCAGCCAAGCTGAGCGGGGCAAGGAAGTGCCCAAATAGGCTGATGGAAATAATCGATCTTTATGTGCCTCAGTGGAGCCAGAATCTACCCGTTCGAAGCGCTAGGCTGCTCGCGTACAATTCTTTCTCTGTCGCGTTTCGGGATGGTGGAGCAGAAAAAACAACGGAAATGCTATCGAGTTTTCTAGGCGACGAGGGGTCGGCCCAGGTGGTCGACTTCATTGCCGCGCGTCTGGATAATGACCGATACTCCAAGGAACTTGGAATGCTGGCAATATCATGAATATCTCCGAAAAGCTCAGAAGTCGCATAGGTGGCGCACCCCGCCAGGAGCTCGTGCGTGGCTCCTGGAGAAGTATAAGCATGTGCCTTGATCCTGATGCAGGGGAGTTCCTTAATGTGGGGGTTGCCTTCCAGCATGGCGTGCAAGTCGAGATTCGCATGCTCGACACCTTCCAGCGCCTGGCTTGCTTATATGACGGCCGAATCGATCAAAACGATTTGGTGCATTACCTTCAGGACGTAGAGGCCACGCTGCTGAGTTATGGCGGCAATCTCCCTGACTTTATCGGACACGATGTTCGACTGGGAGAGGCCCTGTTTGCATCTGGCGCCACGGCAGAAAGCGTCGTCGATGAGTTCTTCAATGACGTAGTGACCCTCGCCCGCCCAAAATTTGGAGACAAGCGTGACCACTTCCGCTATCACTCCACACCCAAGCTTAGGGACGGCGTGCTGAGAATTATGGAAGAAAAAATGAGGCTGAAAGCATCCCGCATTATTCAGCAGGGAAGATTCAGCTTAAAAATGAAAGGGTCTGCGAACCGCATCGAAGTAGACGTCCCCCTGCTTAGCAGTGACGCCGCCGGCACAATTGTCTCTGCGTGGTACAAGAGTCCGCTTGTGGTTGAGCATAACATCCTGCAAGCAGCCTCGGACATTCTGCTAATTACGAGCAACTCAGATCGAAAAGGGTCTATTTCGGTACTAATGCCCAGTTCTGATAGCGGCATGTCAGCAGAGGAATTTCGGAAAGTCCACGACACGGCCTTTCGCCAGATGGATCGGGCCAGCAAGGCTGGTGTTGACGTCATCGAAGCAGTGTCGACTGACGCATTGGCCAACCAAACAATCGAATGGTGGGACGATAGAGCTGCATAACGCCTAAATCATCCATCAAATCAGCCCGCCTAGTGCGGGCTTTTTTATTGCCATCGACAAATATTATTACCATTGGCATTGACAGCAAATAATGCCATTGGTAATGTTCGTTCATCGCAGCGACACACAGCCACTGCGAACCGCTCTTTAACAACCTGAAGACGTAGACCCAGGCGCCGAGTGAATCCGGCCATTGAGTTCTGGGAACAGTACGAATCACGGCTTGCTTCCGTGTCCGGTAATTCGGCGCGCAAGGTTTGCTGAGCAACACCTAATTCAACTGCTGCGCCCGGCATGCCGTCGCAGCGGTCAGTAAAGACATTCGATTCAATCCGGTGACCGACGCCAGTAGCGGGTTACGGCGGAAGTTTTCACTGATGCACCCAACTGCAGTTCGGTCGGGTGCATTGGGAAAACAACCGGAGAAATCTATGAAAATCGCGAGCCTTTCCATTGAAGTAGCGCTTCCGCAACCTGGCGACAAAGAATTTGAATCTTTTGTCGAAAAAGTCGCGGAAGCTGTTCTTAAGCGTGTGTCTACCAAGCTTCAAGACAAACCCAAACCCGACGAATCAACGCCGCTTGAATAAACCGCTCTTGCCAATCGTGCTGTCGATGATCTTGTCGACTTCCTCTTTGGCCCTTGATTGAAGCGCGTCGAGCACCTCTTTCTTGTCGCCTACATCAACCCCGCAATCGGCACATCGGATCATCTGATCCTCTTCGCCCTCATCGGGAATTGCGAACTTTTTGCTGCCGCACGCGCTGCACGATGCTGAAACTTGCATATTTCACCTATTCGCTAGTTGGTTGTTGGCACATCCAGCCTAGCGCGAATCGCGTCACCTTGCGCAGTGGTGAGCTGGCCGCCGGCCACTATCCAACGTCGAAGCCCAATACGCCTCTAACCGTCAGCACACCTCCCCCGCGCCCATCGGCAACCAGCGGGAGGCATGAGTGTTGACGAATACAGGTGAACCAAATCCACGGAGACATTCATGAGCCAACAACGAGCGCCATTCCCACGTCGGCTGACAACGCCGACCAGATGAATTTGCCCGAGGGCAAAACCTGCGGCGAATGCGTGCACTGCAAACGCTGCACCGCGATGTTCGGGCATATCCCGGCTGACGAATCTTGCGACTGGAGCCCTTCGCGCTTTCGAGAAGCTGTTCCCGTCGCGGTTTCCGCCTAACCCCAAACACTGGAGGTCGCCATGAGCGATATCAAATACACCGACGACGGCAAGAAAGTCCTCGTCGTTGGCAAGCTCAACGCCCAGCAGACAATCGTGCAAGAGATCTTCGTCAGCGCCGGCCAGGAAATCCCCAGTGGCGAAAACTTCGTGGTGAAAAGCCTGCACGACGCGCCAGCCGAATCGTGGAAGGAAAAGAACCTGCGCGAACTTGAGGCGCGCTACGAGAAGCAGAAGAAGAATCTGGAACAAGAGGTCGACCAGCAGCACTGCCGGTTGACCATGATCAAGGTCAAGGCCAAGCACCATGCTGACGCCTTATTCCGGTTCGTTGAAAAGTCCGATGAAGGTTCGCTTGATCTTCTGAAGAAGGTCATGTCCGGCCAGATCACTCACGTATTCGTTTCAGGCCATTCGCCGGAAATCTTCGAATGGTATGGCGACAAAGGTCCGTATGAGATTGATCGCTACCACGGCCGCATGGAACTGAAAGGCATCAAGCTTCTGTCGCTGTACGGCTACTCCGAAGGCGATCTTGAATATCGCCTGCACACCTACCGCGACGGGAGCGGCGGCAGTGAACAGGTATGGCCGACCACCAGCTATCAGGAAGCGCTCACGATGGCCCAGGCCGCTTGCGACGAACAGGCTGACGCCTACCTGGCTGGCAAGCGCAGTTCGTTTTCCATGTCTGATTGGAAAAAGATCGAAGGCCTCGTCATTCCTGATGCCGTGATTGAAAAGTATGAGGCCGAGGCAGACGCGGCGCGGCTAAAGCGAATTGCTGGCCTTCAAAAAGAGCTTGCCGATCTTGAGGCTAAAGCTCTTACCAAAGCATAACAACCGCCACCCTGGAGGCGACCATGAACGCAGCATTAAAGATATGCCAGGAGCGTTACGACGCTCAGTTACCTCCAGAGGTCAGCGAGAGCGACGAGGTCACGGACTG
The DNA here is from genome assembly GCF_009296165.1 of Pseudomonas kitaguniensis. Lineage (GTDB taxonomy): Bacteria > Pseudomonadota > Gammaproteobacteria > Pseudomonadales > Pseudomonadaceae > Aquipseudomonas > Aquipseudomonas kitaguniensis. The sequence goes on from NZ_VUAZ01000003.1 coordinate 91,682, forward strand.
GCTTGAGCATTCGGCGGAACAGCTGGTGTGCGGCATGGACATCAAGTGGAAGCGCCGCTACGGCCAGCCTCAGGTGGTGACGTTTGAGCGGTTCTGCACGGTGCTGCAGGGCCACTTGAACCAGCGCCAGATTGACGGCCTGGACCAGCGTGATTCGTTTGCCCGCCTGCTGCTTTCGGCAATGCTCGGCAGCCAGAGCGATGCCCGGTCTCACGCCGCAGACCTGCTGGGCCAGCAACGGCCCATTGAAGCGGTCGAGAAGATCGCCGTAGCGCTGTTGAGGCCGTATGCCGACGACGCGATAGCGGCGGAACGGGAAGAGCGCGAAGACGATGTGGATGCCGGTCTATGAGCCCTCACATCCTGATCGATGAAGCACTTGAAGCGCTTGAGCATCCCAGCAGCGAGCCAGGCGCCCAGGCGGTGGTGGTTCGGATGATCACCAACATGCTTACCGGCGACGCGATCACCGTCGAAGAATTCAACCACTACTGCCAGCGCCTGCTGAAAATCACCAAACACCGCAAGGAGGCTGCATGACCACTGCACCGGTTAAATCGCTGATCGACGAGCAGCTCGACCAAGTTGAGTCGAAGCTGATCATGCTGGGCTTCGGCCTTCCCTTCAATGAAGTGATCGGCCAGCCGCGTGAGCGTGCCGTGGCCACGCTGCCGAAGCGCTTGGCGGCAACGATGAAGGGCGGGCGGATCGCGGTGAGGGTTAGGCCTTGACCACCCACCAAAGCACCCGGCGCCTGCTGATCTGGCACGGCGCCTTCCCTGTTCTTGCCCTCTTCACCTTCCTGATTTTGCTCAGCGCCCTCGCTGATCGAATCACTCAATAACCAATACCTCACAGCGCCCCGCAAGGATGGCGCGGGAGTATCGCCATGCTCGCAGCAATTGCAGATCGCATCCGTTCCAGGTCCTACGAACTTCCTCTGTCCCGTGATTACGTCCGTCACTGGGGCTTGAAAGAGGCCATTCGGGAGCTGGTGCAGAACGCCCTGGATAGTGAATCGCCGTTTGAATACGCCTTCGCCGACGGCCAACTGTTCATCACCAGTCGCTTTGCAAGGCTGGAGGCAAGCACGCTGGTGCTGGGCAGCACTTCCAAGGCTCACCGCTCCGACGCTATCGGCAGTTTCGGCGAGGGTTACAAGATCGCCCTGCTGGTGCTGACCCGCAACGGCTACGACGTGAAGGTCTGGAACGGCAACAAGCAGTGGGTACCCGAGTTCAGGCATAGCGACCAGTTCGACGCGGAGGTGTTGTGCATCAACGAGACACCGGCGCATCGGCAGAATCAGGGCGTTGAGTTCGTTGTCTCCGGCCTCACCGATGAAGACGAAACCGAAATCCGCAGCATGTGCCTGCGCATGCAACCGCCAATGAGCGACGTCATTGGCACCAAGTACGGCCACATCCTGCCCTCCCGGCCGGGGAAGCTCTACGTCGGCACGCTCTTCGTATGCGACACAGATCTGACCTACGGCTACGACATCCTCCCCGAGCATCTGCAGCTTGAGCGTGACCGCCAAACGGTGAGCGGCTGGGATTTGAAGCAGGTATCCAAAAACGCCTGGATCGACACCGGGCGCATGGATGATGTGGCAGAGAAAATCGAGGCGGGCATTCCCGACGTTGAGTATGTCGAGTACGGCAGCACCGAGCTTGTACGGGAGGCCTGCTACAGGCTGTTTCAGCAGAAGCACCCCGGTGCTATTGCCGTTCAATCCCAGGAAGAGCTGAACAGTCTGATCAAGCAGGGCATGACCAATACCGTGGTCGTGCGCGGCGCGTATTACTCGCAAGTCGCCAACTCGACCTCATACAAGCAGCAGGTGTCCCACGTCGTTGCCATCCAGACGCCCAAAGCGGCCTTGGAAGAATGGTACCGCGACAACAAAAAATATATGAGCAGACTGCCCGCGGCGTCCTTCAAGGAACTGGCCAAGCGCGCGGATGGCTGGAGGAACAAGTGATGTCCGAACAAAACATGCATATCTGGAACAAGGTCGATAAAACCGACACCAGGTTCACCAAGAAAGCCAAGGTCAACGGCCAGGACATCACAAGCTTGAGCGGTACCGCGATGGCCATGAAGGCCACCGAGTTGTTTGGTCCGGTCGGCATCGGTTGGGGCTGGAGGATTGTCGAAGAGCGCTTCGATGAGGGTCATGAAATCTTGATCGGAGAAGGCGACAAGCGCGCATGCATAGGTCGCGAGATTGGTCACACAGTCAAAATCGCCCTCTGGTTCATGCAGGACGGCCAGCGCGGCGAGATCGAGCAATACGGCTGCACTCGGTACCAGTACAAAACTACCTACGGCATGACCACTGACGGCGAAGCGCCAAAAAAATCGCTTACCGACGCCATCAAGAAATCGCTTTCGATGCTCGGGTTCAGCGCCGACGTGTTCCTCGGGCTGTTCGATGACGAAGCGTACGTCACTCAACTCAAGGAAGAGGAAGCGATCGCAAACGCCGACGACAAGGACGCTGAAATCCTTCGGCAGAAGCAGGAGCGCGTGGACTGGCTCGCCTCAGCAGTTGAGACCATCGGCAAGGCCGTCACTACGTACGAACTGAAAACCTTGAATGTGAAATACATCCGCGAAGCGACTCGCCGCAATGAACCAGCGTTCATCGCCCGCATCACTCGCGCATTCGAAGAACGCAAAACTAGCCTTGAGAAAGGCACGGAGGCAGCAGTATGACTCAACTCTACGCACTCACCGGCAAACTCGCCGAGCTCCAGGCCATGGCCGACACCGACGATGAAGGCCTGAAAGAAGCGTTACAGCATGCCATGGACGAGGTTCAAGGCGATTTCAACATCAAGGCTGACAACATCGTAATGTTGCGCCGAAATATCGAAAGCGACGTGACGGCCATCGAAAGCGAAATCGAGCGCCTGGCCGAACTCAAGCGGATCAAGTCAAACAGCGTGTCGCAGATCAGCGACTACCTGCGCCGCAACATGGAAGCTGCAAACATCAAGTCGATCAAGCGTCCGCTCTTCACCATCACACTGGCCATGGGCAGCGAACGGGTGATCGTAGACAACGAAGATGCGGTGCCGGACGATCTGACCACTGTGAAATCGAGCATTGCCCCGGACAAAAAGGCCATTGCCGCCAAACTCAAGGAGATCCGCGAGCATAACGAAGCGGTGCGCAAGCGCATGGCTGCCGGTGATGATGCTGAACATGAACTTCTACCCGAACCTACCTGGGCTCACTTGGAGCGCGGCGACAGTTCAATCCGCATCAAGTGAGGTAATCATGATCAGCAACCACCTCAACCTGGTTGAGCAGCAGCGTCAGCACGCCGACTCAATATCGGAGCGCACGGCGCAGTTCCTGGCCGCGGGTGGAACGATCTACCAGGGCGAAAGTCCGGCGATCAACCCGCCACCGCCGAAACGCTCTGCCAAGATCGACCCCGAAACCATCCTCAAACGACGCAAAGCGCCGATTTCAAGGGCTCAGCGTAACGCGCTGCGCAAACTCGCGGAGGCCTTATGAGCAAGCGCAAGCCGCATAACCTGCAGGCACGTATAGCCCGGTCGTGCCGCTCCCTACTGGCATCCAACCATGTCGCCGTGGTCAACATCGACCCCAGCGGCCGCCAGGGCATGATCAATTACAAGTCGCTGAAGAACATCGCACCGGGGAAGATTGGCCAGGCCGTTTGCAGCATCCCCCATCGCTGGACGATCTACCTCAGCGCGCTTTGCATCGACTCCCGCGGCGACCGCTACAGCAAGTCGGTAGAGGTGGCTCCCGATGGCATCTACCTCTCCGACCACTTGGAAGACGTGATCGAGCATTGCTACAAGAAGCTGCGCGACGAGGCCAATCAAAGCCAGATGGTGGCCTCGGGCTGGATCGCCATTCCCGAAGCGATATCGCTGGACGAGGCGCACGCCGCTCGGATCTTCGAAGCCGTCGGCGCATGGCGACAGATAAAGGTCGATTCATGCGCCGCATAGCCCGCACCCAGCAACGCAAACGTCAAACCTGGCTCGCACTGCCGGTCAGCAGAATCAATTCCAACCCGGAGATACACCCATGTCCACCGCAACCGATACAGCCGAGTTTCTTGAAGAACTCAACGGCGGCGCCTTCGCCAGCCAAATCGGCCACGCCATCTCCGAAGTAGCGGCTGGTGTGGTCGACTACGGCAAGGCCGGAAAACTGGTAATCACTTTGGACTTCAGCCAGATCGGTGAATCGCACCAGGTGAAGATTAAGCACAAGCTCGATTACAAGGTGCCGACCAAGCGCGGTACTCGCAGCGAAAACACCAGCCTCGACACGCCAATGCATGTTGGCACCGGCGGCCGCGTAACTCTCTTCGCTGAAAAGCATGAACAGCTTTTCAGCCGAGACGACGCGCCGATCCCTAAGCGCACCTGATTCATTCCGCTCACCCTCCCTCCGCAATCCAAGGAAATAAGCGATGTCACTTACCAAAGATGCAATTCAGCTGATCACCGATACGGCGCTTGAAGCAAACGGCAAGAAGCTGGAAACACTGGTCCCAACCGTGGTGCTGCCGGAAAGCTCGAAAGTCATCGACTTGGAAAGGTTCCAGGCCGGGCGCAGCCGCTTCCGTGGCACCTATAGCACTCACTCGCTGGCAGACTTCAGCGCCTACGTGGTGGAACGCGCGGCGCTTGGTGCCCGTGGCTTCATTGATCAGGACGCAATGAGCTGCGTGCTGCTGTTCAACCTTGGCACCGCAGAAGTACCTGGCCACGCTGATGATCGTGCCGTCCTCAAGTTGAAACCGACCGCAGGTTACACCGCCGCCCAGCAAATCGGCGGGCGCGGCATCAGCCAGAAAGACTTGAGCGATTGGATCGAAGACTGGCATCAGTACCTCACGCCAGTAGACGAGGCTGGCAACCCAATCGCGGTGGCCAAGGCAATCGCGGCCGTTCGCACGATCACTATCAAAGCGTCCAGCGAATCGGAGAGCACGGTCGGCGAAACCCGCGCCAGCCGCAGCGCAATGGACCAAATTGAAGCAAGCAGCAAAGAGACCCTGCCAGTCTCGCTGCAATTTCGCACGGTTCCGTTCGAAGGCCTGACCGAACAACAGATAACCCTTCGCCTATCGGTCATCACCAGCGGTGCGGTGCCGGTGCTGAAACTGCGCTGGGTTGGCGAAGAGGTCCAGCGCGAAGACATCGCGCAGGAGTTCAAGACGGTGCTTCAGGGCAAAATCGGCGAAAGCGCGTCGTTATCCATCGGTGCTTTTGATCCGAAATAATTAAGAGATGCTTCGAGCACCCTCAGGTGCTCGAAGTTATATACGCCCCTTTACTATGGGGAGCGATTGAATGGGAAAGATTTAACGCTTAGTTCTTTTGAACAGAGTGAACTAGCAACTTCCACACAATAGGACTGCGATTAGGGTGCTGATGATGGTTTTGAGGCGGCAGGATATGACCGCCCGCAATTGAAATTTCATCCTCACAATTCTTACACCTGTAGATACCAGCCCAAGGCGCAGCATTTCCCGGACCAAGTTCTTTGTCGAACGCCACATCATCGCTTTGAACTAAAAGATTACCGTGCTTGTAAAGAGCCATATATTTTTCCTTAAGTAGAGGTTTGTATCCTTCCCGGGTGCTCAAATCAAACCACTGATATCACAATGACTGCAATACTGGTCATACATTCACGTAACGATATTTCATAACTACTTTTTAGCTCGCGAATCACGCCAGCCGGCGAGGATCCCCTATGTCCGCACAACAGAAGAAACACCCCTTCGATTTCAAAACCCAATACGGACTCGGCTTCAACCCTCAGGACGATGAGATCGTTGTCGACTTCTTCTGCGGTGGTGGTGGCGCCGGTACCGGCTTGGAAATGGGCCTGGGCCGCGCTGTGAACGTGGCGAAGAACCACAGCCCGCAAGCAATCAGCATGCACACCATGAACCACCCTGGCGCCCAGCACTTCACCACCGACGTGTTCGAGGGTGATCCTGACACCGAGTGCGGCGGCAAAGCCGTGGGCTGGTTCCACATGTCGCCGGATTGCACCCACCACAGCCAGGCTGCCGGCGGCCAGCCGCGCAAGCGCGAGATCCGCAACCTGTCGTGGATCGGGCTCAAGTGGGGAGGCAAGAAGCGGCCCCGTGTGATCAGCCTGGAGAACGTGAAGCAGATCCTGCAGTGGGGCCGGCTGATCGCCAAGCGCGACAAGGCCACGGGCCGCGTGGTCAAGCTGGACGGCACTATTGCCACACCTGGCGAAGTCGTGCCGGTGGGCCAGCAGTTTCTGATCCCAGACCCGAAGCAGCGCGGCCGCACCTGGCGCCGCTTCGTGGCCTTGCTGGAAGGCATGGGCTATGTCGTTGAGTGGAAGGTGATCAAGGCCTGCGACTTCGGCGCACCGACCAGCCGGGAGCGCCTGTTCATGATCGCCCGGTGCGACGGTCAGCCAATCGTATGGCCGGAACCCACACACGCCAAGAACCCGATCAAGGGCCAGCAGAAGTGGAGGACGGCCGCTGAATGCATCGACTTCACTGACCTGGGCAAAAGCATCTTCGGCCGTAAGAAGGACCTGGCCCCGGCCACCCTTCGGCGCGTTGCCAAGGGCATGAAGAAGTTTGTGATCGACAGCACGGCGCCGTTCATTGTGCCGATAGCCAACTGGTCGGGGGAAACGGTGCAGTCGTCCGACGAACCGCTGCGCACCGTCACATCCTACCCCAAGGGCGGCGCCTTCTCGGTGGTGAGCCCGATCATCGCACCGGCGACGCACCAGGGCAGCGATCGCATCAATGACCCGCTCGAGCCGCTGCCGACGGTGACCTGCGCGAACCGCGGCGAGTTGACGCTTATAAGCCCAACGTTGATTCAATCGGGCTATGGCGAGCGCCCTGGACAGGAACCACGGGTTCCTGGCCTGGACCAACCGCTGGGCACCGTGGTCGCCGGCGGCGTCAAGCATGCGCTGACCAGCTCAATTTTGGTGGGGGCCGGTGGCCCGGTGTACGCCGGAAACCCGGTAACAGCAGATCAGCCCGTCGGCACGCTCATGACCCGTAGCCACCGCGCGGTCGCATCGGCCTGCATCGTCCAAGCTGGGCATGGTGAGGGTTCCGGCGCAAACAAGCGGCGCTCCCACGGGGCGAACGACATCTGCGGCCCTATTGGTACCGTCACTGCCAGCGGCGGCGGACAGTCCGTCAGCACAGCGGTGATGATCCAGGCCAACGGCGGATTCAACACCACGCACGCCAAGGGCATGCACGAACCCATGACGACGGTCACCAACACTGGCAGCCAGCAGCAGCTGGCCGTGTCGAACCTGGTGCACCTGCGTGGCAACTGCTACGCGCGGGACGTGAATGACCCACTGCACACAGTCAGCGCCGGCGGCCAACACCACGGTCTGGTGAGCGCGTTCATGGAGCGGGCATTCGGCGGCAGCGTGGGCCAAGGCCTCGAAGAACCGGCGCCGACCATCACAGCTGGCGGCGGTGGCAAGAGCTCGCTGGTGTCACTCACGCTGTCGCCAGAGCACGAAGCCGGTGCACTTCGCGTCGCCGCCTTCCTGATCAGCTACTACGGTACCGAGAACATCAGCGCATGCGACTCGCCGGCGCCGACGATTACCACCAAGGACCGCCTGGCCATGGTCACCGTAATGGTAAAAGGCACGCCCTACGTGATCGTCGACATCTGCCTGCGGATGCTGAAGCCGGCCGAGCTGTACAAGGCACAGGGCTTCCCCGCCGACTACATCATCAGCCACGGAGCCGACGGCAAGCCGTTCACCAAGACCCAGCAGGTGCACATGTGCGGCAACAGCGTCAGCCCACCGCCGATGGCAGCACTGGCCAGGGCCAATGACCCATGGAGGATCAGATCGGTGAACTCGCTGGCGGCTTAGTATCTTCCGGAAAATAAAAAACGCCTGTGAGATAGCTTTTGTTAATTTCAGGCGTATTTCCATAAGCGTCTACTTCGACAGATCACAGCAAGCCCGTACGGATGATCACAGTGATCAAGCGAATTATGGCAGCGATCAGGTTAATCCACTCGGTCAGTCGTTTCATGCGGCGTTGCTCCACCTTGATTTGAATGCCAAGGCTGGCGTCACGACTGTTTGCCAACGATAAAAATAGTGAATTTCTCCCGCTTACTCCCCCCACTCCACTGACCGGGCATGGCCCGGCAAGGACTCCCCATGCCTACAGAAAACAAACTGGCTGATCCATTCGGCCCGCACGGCCGTACCTTTCACATTCACCTAAGCGTGCGCGGGGCAATTCGCGATTTCAGCAAGCGCCAGCTCACCGGCTTGTTCCGCCACGCCGACGGCACAAAGTGCACCGCCGACGAGGCGATCGATCATCTTCTCGAAGCGCTGGCCTACGGCAAAGAGGTACTTCCCTTTGGCCCGCCGTGTGAAGGCTTCGATTTCTCTGGCAAGGGCTGTCCCGGACACGACAACCCGCCGACGGTTGTGAATGCCCATGATCTGGTAACGAGGGAAGAAAAACGGCTCAGACCTGATCCGTTAAAGAGGTGCTTGTAGAGTTAAGAAAGGAGTTCCAGGCATCGAACGCAGCTTTATGGTCGCTCGTTGCTTCCTGCCATTCTGGGCCGCTCACATTTTTAGAAGCGACCAGCATCATCATTTTGGTGGTTGCTGCATCAAGCTGGACAAGCAGCTTGTGAGACTCAAAGCGGAAATCGTCAATACCGTTCATTGAAAAGCCTTTCGATAGGTCTCTCCGGAAGCTCCGTGTTTTATTCCTATCGAAAGGAAGACAAAATGTTCGGACAAACGTTCCGTAATGCCTGAGAACCGCTACCTCTCTGCTTGCTTTGAGCCTGCTCTGGGCAAGCTCTCAGTTTTTCGGCCCTTGACGGATTTGGTTCGAGCAGGAGATTGCAACCTCGCCCGCTCAAGTCCCCAAGCCAATGCTTTTGTCATCGTTTCGCCGGGTAGTGAATCAAAGGCTTCTTCAGAGATAACTGCGCCTTTGTCCCCGTAGACCCCTATGAACAACTGAGTTCTACCAAGTAGAGACATACGGACTTGCACGTTCAGCACCGTGCCGTCGACTTGTCGCTCATCCACCGAGCGAGTGTGAAGAGTTTGGTCGGCCCAGTCCCAGTAAACGTTGCCTCGTTTTCTCATCTGTGTAGCCCTGATATTAAGGCCGCGATTATGCGACCGAGGCGAATGTCAGCGATATACCCATTCAAAAAGATTTTTTAATCACCCCCAACCTATCCAAAGTCAGCCGCTATAGCGGCAAGGACGAAGTCATGCCTGCACAAAAGCCAATCATCATGTTCGACGCACCAGAAGCCGCCAGCCTGAAAACGATAACCGGTTGGTTTTCTGCTGATGGCCGTTTCTTCGGTACCGACGAGAACCTCGCACGCTACTGCGGCGCTACTCATCGTCGCTGCGACGTGGACCCTGATCATCCAATCTACGAGCTGAACAGTTCCTGCGATGAGTGCTGTCACGCCCGACGCCAAGCAAAATTCGCGAAAATGCCGGTCAAGGAATGGGCCGGCGAGCCGCTGGTTATCTTCGATGGCGACCAATACTTCTTCGACGAAGACAGCCTGCGCGACTATTTAATTGATAGCGATGTCGAGCTGGCCGACCTGCAGCTCTGCATCTGCGAACCGAACTACCCCAGCCAGATCGACCCGACCGACCATTTTTGCGATGACCTGCCGGAGGACGGGGAGATTCGCGACGATCAGTTGCTTGCGGCTTTCGAGTTGCTCAACGAGATGATCCGCCAGTCCGAGCCCCTGTCGTGGTCGGAAGGCGAGTACGTCGCACAACTCCCGCAATCGCTCATCGATGAAATCGCCGCGGCCAGAGCAGCAGCATGCGAGGCCAGCCAATGACCGGAATTAAGGAACGCCCCATCCTGTTCTCGGCGCCGATGGTGCGCGCCATCCTGGAAGGCCGGAAGACGGTCACGCGGCGACCGGTCAAGGTCCAGCCGCACATTGATGCCAGTGGCAATTTTTGCGTAGGCAACTCCAACTACGGCCAGGACGGCTACGGTAAGCCTGTAACCAGGCACTTCGTCAACGGCTGCTGCCCCTTTGGCAAGCCCGGCTACCGGCTGTGGGTGCGCGAGACCTGGGGCGTCATCAGTCACGACTTCGATGGGCATGAAAACATGATTGATTGGGAGCCTGATCGACCGGCCTCTCCAATTCGCGAAATGCCCTTCGGTAAGGGCTACTACTCAGGCCACGTAATCTACCGTGCCGACGGCGAGGCGGTATGGTCCGGTGACGATGACGGCGGCGGAGATGATCGCTCCGCCTGGAAGCCAAGCATCCACATACCCCGTATCGCTAGCCGCATCCTGCTGGAGATCACCGACGTGCGCGTCGAGCGGCTGCAGGACATCACCGAGGAGCAAGCCAAGGCCGAGGGCGTGCGCCTGATGCGCGACGGCAGCGATACGTGGGTAGGTCGAGAAGGCCCTGGAAATCTCGTTACGCCATGGCCGACTGCCAAAGAAGCATTCAGCGACTTGTGGAATTCCATCAATGGGCCGCACGCATGGGAAGCCAACCCCTGGGTCTGGTGCGTGAACTTCAAGCGGGTGACGCCGTGACCGCCACTCTCTGGTTCGCCTACGTCTTTATCTACAAGGGGCCGAGGCCATGAAACAGCATCGCGTTTTGATCGGCGACTGCATTGAGTCGATGCGGACGCTGCAGGACCAGTCGATACACACCTGTGTTACATCGCCGCCCTACTTCGGTCTCCGGGACTACGGCATGGCCGGGCAGATCGGTCTGGAAGAAACTCCTGCTGAATTTATCGCGCGCCTGGTGGAGGTCTTTCGCGAAGTGCGCAGGGTTTTGCGTAATGACGGAACGCTATGGGTAAACATGGGCGATACGTATGCATCAATCGCCGGGGGTTACGCACCTGGTGGTTCCGCTGGCAAACACGACATGGTTTCTCAGGCTACGCGCGGTGCGGTATTGCGCGGCAAGCGCCGAGCTCCACCGACGGGTTTAAAACAAAAAGACCTGATGGGCGTGCCCTGGCGACTCGCCTTCGCCCTTCAAGATGATGGCTGGTACCTGCGCCAGGACATCATCTGGCATAAACCGAACCCCATGCCTGAATCCACCAAGGACCGTTGCACAAAGTCGCATGAGTACCTATTTCTCCTCAGCAAGTCACCACGCTATTACTACGACCAGGATGCGATCAAGGAACCTGCAGCGCTCAGCTCTATAGTGCGAATGGCGCAGGATCTCGAGCAACAGCGCGGGAGTGATCGCGTGCCCGGAAAAGCAAATGGACCAATGAAAGCAGTGCGTAGCAAGCGGGACAGTTTCAAGCGTGATGAATCAAAGCGAGAGCAGCCCATCCCTGGGCAGTCACTGGGAACACATAGGTCAGATCGAGAGGAAAGTGCCTGGCCCTTGGATACTCGTAACAAGCGCAGTGTGTGGACTGTTCCGACGCAAGGTTTCAAGGGTGCACACTTCGCGACCTTCCCTCCGGACCTGATCAGACCTTGCATCCTGGCCGGCGCCCCACTCGGAGGCGTCGTGCTTGACCCTTTTGGCGGTGCCGGCACTACGGCGGTGGTCGCCATGCAGGAAGGCCGCAAATCGATACTGTGTGAACTCAACCCGGAATACGCCGCAATGGCTGAACGCCGGGTCGCTGCCGCCTGGCTCGACGGTGCGGCGCAAATGGATGTCTTCCGCGACACCGTGCAACACCCAGCCGCTTAACCACAATCCCCCTACATGCCTGCCGGTGAGCGGCGGGCGAGGTATTCCCTATGGACAGTATTCATTTCCTGTCGCACGAAGAGGTGTGCACCCTTACCGGTGCAAGAACGAAAGCAGGACAGGTGCAGGTTCTTAAAAGAAACGGTATTCGGCACACCATCAAGCGGAGCGGTTGGCCTTGCGTAATCGCCAGCGCCATAACCGGCGAACCGGTCGCGGCATCAGCAGAAAAACCAAAATGGCAGCCACGCCTGGTGAGTTAAATGGGAAGGAAGCCAACAAACCCTGATAGCGTCACACGCCTCAGGAAGCGCAAGCAGCGCAGCGGGATCATCTATTACTACTACGACCTCGGCGGCTCTCCAAGAAAGGAAATCGCTCTGGGCAGCGACTACGGGCTGGCTATTGTTGAATACGCGAAGCTGGAAAAGAGCCGCACTTCGTCTGCCATGGTGCAGGCAGTACTGACGTTCGCCTATGTCGCAAAAATTTACATGGATGAGGTGGTACCGACCAAGAGCCCGGCCACACAGAAGGACAACACTCGGGAGCTTAAGCAGCTTCTGAAATTCTTCGATGATCCACCGGCGCCTCTGGAGGCGATCGAGCCTCAACACGTCGTACAGTACCTGCGCCAGCGCGGCAAGACGGCGCCAGTGCGCGCCAATCGCGAGAAGGCGTTACTTAGCGCCATCTGGAACTTTGCCCGCAGCAGCGGCTATACGGCCTTGGCCAACCCGTGCGCCGGCGTGAAGGGTCACAGGGAATCTGGACGAGATCAATACATCGAGGACGAGATGTTCGCCCTGGTGTACCAGCACGCCGAGCAGCCGCTGCGTGATGCACTCGATCTGTTCTACCTGACCGGCCAGCGGATAGCGGACACGCTAAAGATGGATGAGCGAGACATCCGCGACAATAGGCTGGCCGTGAAGCAAGGCAAGACGAATGCGAAAAGGAGGATTGAGATAACCGGAGAGCTGAAGGTGGTGATTGATCGAATCATGGCCAGGAAGGACGGGCACAAGATCCGCACCAGCAGGCTCATCGTTATGGATAACGGGCAGCCAATGACCAGCAGCATGTTGCGAGGGAGGTTTGACGCGGCCCGTGAGGCGGCAGGTGTTGAGAAAGGAGACTTTCAGATGCGCGATCTGCGCGCAAAAGCTGGCACCGACAAAGCAGAATCCAGCGGTGACATCCTGGAGGCTCGCGACCAACTTGGGCACACAACTGTCGTTATGACAGAGAACTACATCCGTAAGAGGATCGGCAAAAAGGTCACGCCGACCAAGTAAATTCTGCACCGCAATAGTTTTAACCCCCTTGAAAACAAAGGGCTGCAAGCGAGGTAAAAACTACTCATAGCGGTGCAGAATAGACTCTAACCTGTTGTATTTAAAAGAATAAATTGCGGACTTAAAATCCCCCGCTCGTAAGGGCGTCCCGGTTCGATTCCGGGTTCGGGCACCATCTTTTGTTCTACTGACGGCCATAAGTGTCCGTAGAGCCCTTTAAAACTCGCCCTCTGGCGAGTTTTTTCGTTTATAGCATTCCGTTGGCTTCCAAGTGACTCCGGCATTTTTAAGGGTAAGATTTGGGGTACAGGTCAGTTCGATATTAAGCCTTGATTTGTCTCAACACCGAAATCCTCCAGCAGCTTGATTGCGTTGGCTGTAGACAGGTGGCGGTTGTTCTTGTTGGTGGTGCGCAGTTTCAAAGCCGCGACCAGATCGCAATAGCGCTCTAGCTCCGCTTTTTGGAGTTTGCGTGGTTTGCCATGGTCAGCTCGATACGCTTGGCTTCCATACTGAGCCACTACTCGATACAACGAGGCACGACCGACGCCAAGCCGTCGAGCAATCTCTGTTGCGCCTGGTTTTTCTTCGGCCCGCAGGCGCTGAACTTCGGCAGAGTCAATTGAAGGTTTACGGCCCCGGTAAACGCCACGAGCTTTAGCGTCAGCAATCCCCTCAAGTTGGCGCTCACGTCGCAGGTTGGTTTCAAACTCTGCAAAAACGCCCGGCATGTCCAGGAAAGCTTTCCCTGCTGCGCTGAGCGTATCGATTGGTTGCTCAGTCGCCTTGAGACTGACTCCCCCGGTCTTTCAGTGTGTAAACGATGTCTTGAAGATCTTTGATGCTGCGTGCAAGGCGGTCAATGCGTGTAACCACTAGCGTATCGCCAGGGTATACCCATATAGGGCGGAACGAGCGCCCACAAAATGAGAGGCTTTGGGAAAAGTCCTGTTTACTTTCGATAGGCAACGCTCCAAGGTGCTGCCTGCAAATTACATCCTCTCGCCGAGATGACAAGAGGACAGTAGCTAAACGCCCCCATGGATCAGCATCATACAAATTTGATGGGTGACTACCCCAAATTGAAAACAGCCCTCGGAACAGGCAGGCGGACCTTAGGGGAGGTTCCGTTCCGTTGGGCTTCAAACCCCGAACCCCAGTGACGGAATTTTCTGGGTTTGCGGCTTAAACCCCCATATTGGGATTACTGCAATGCTTGAACCTGAACAACACACGCCAAAACCCGTACTGCGCAAGGTCGTAGGCTGGGTGCTGGTTTTGCCACTTCTCGCCTCGTTTGTGACGCTGCCCTTTCCCCTCAGTTTGTTCTTGGTGCTGGGAGTGATTGCAGCGTCGGCTTATGGAGTAAGGTTTGCCGTGCGCCACGCCAGCCGACGCGTCACCGTGTTCGCTTTGATTGTCACGGTGCTCAATGTGATTTCGCTGGTATTGATGGGTACGGCGTCAGTGCTCATGGCGCTCTACTCTATCTCCCGACTTTACCTATATTCGCATTATGCCAATTGGCTTTACTGGAACTTCTAGGCCATAGGAAATTTGACCGCAAGAAACGAACGGTCCAAACAAACGAGTGGAACTACGCCCAATGGGAGCGAATCTGTGATTTTCGATTGGATCCTTTTTCTCCATTAGATCCAGCTCTCCCCGAGCCGGAACTATTGTTGATTTCTCCTCCCCTGCCCCCGTTGCGTCTTGCAGCGCGTCTTGGACTACAACAGCGCGGCCGTGATTCTCGCGCACAACCACCCTTCGGGGGATGCGACACACAGTCAGACCGACAAGACGTTGACCCAACAGCTCAAGTCCCTGTTGGAACAGGCGGATGTTCGCGTCCTGGATCACTTGGGCGTCGGCAGCGGAGAGACCTTTGCGTTCGCCGAGGCTGGCTTGCTGTGATAGTCGAGTGCTGACTGCGTCTTTCTAATTTTTGGGCCGGTCCAAATGACGCGCGCACTGACGTGACTGAACAGTGCTCATTACGTTGAGGACATTCCTGAAGGATTCGCTGTCTCCACAGTAATACCCGCAAGATTTTTTTCGTGTGAAACTGTCAATTTCACAAATCGTCGTTGGCGCAGAGTCTCGATGACGTACAGCGTTCTTGCCAATAGCTCGTTACCTTTTTCGTAAACCTGACAACAAACAACTATTGCGAAAAGACGCTCGCCACGCTCAGCCACCGTAACGTTCTCTAACTGCTTTAAATACGAATCCTGCAAGCCACGACTGCTGATGACCGTTGGCAATTTGCCGGATCGCAAAGTAGGAGCCGCCAAATTGTCCGGCTTTGTTACGAGTTCTTTATGAAGCGCGCTGATTGTGCTGCGGTTGTAGAACACAAATGTCTTGAGGTCGCCGGTTACGTACGATTGCACAACTCGCGCAATGACATTGCTGTTGCTTCGGGTTGCCAAGCTGCTCGCGACTAGCCACGCTACCGCACTGGCTAACGCTTGAGGGTCAGGCGGGCTCGGCGGCACGAGCGTTGACAGCTTTAAGGCGTTCAGATGTTTAGTAACGCGCTCAACGTTAACGCCCTCAACTTCAATGTCCGCTTCAACCTTGAGCTGTAGCTGAGCCGCTGTTTGAGTAGCGTTATGGTGCCTCTCGAGCAAAAACTTTCTCAGCGCAGTTACCTGCGCAAACCCTATACGCTGACGCAGTTCGCTTTCCTGACTGGATCGCAACGTCACCAGGTGGCTGACTTGCTTGAGTGAGGTTGTTTGTGTTTGTGCTGCACTCGTATCGGGGGTGGAGTTCAAACTCGTCCACAGCCTGTCAAGTTGCTTGTCAACGCTGTCTGCGAATGAAACGGGAAAGTGCGCCACGGTATAACTGGCGCTGTCCAGAAAGCGATTCCCCCCCGCGACTCCACCCCGTGCCCAGCCCCCCATGTCATCGCTGGCGGCAACCGAGGAGGTGTAGCGTTTGTATAAAAGCACACGGGTTGCATTCTTCTCTAGCGTTGCAAAACGGGACTCCCAATCTACCAAGCTGCCCGCATAGGCTCGACGCACGTTAGATGAGCCGTATTGCGGCATCGTTAGATCAACGACAATCTGTGTTCCCGACTTCTCAGCGAGCAATGCAAAGTGGTGTGCGGGTAGCTCGCTGCTCGGATGGTCAAACATCAGCACACCCAGCACCTCCACTACCCAGCCATCAGCCCCCATCACCGATTTGGCTAAGGACGATGCGTCGTAGGCATTGCCGTGAGGCCATTTGACCCAGCCTGCAATTGCCAACTGAGATTCGGAGCGTTCAAAACATCGAACGAGGTCAGCTACAAGTGGCGCCAACGCATTGGATGTCGGTTGGAAATAAAGCCCTACCGTCACCACGTCTTCGGAAAGAGGGGGAACGGGCTTATTTTTATCGGTGATTGCGGGTATTGCCGTACGGGCGAGACCGCTAATTTGCCTGACCAATCGGCCGACAGGCGCTTTGAGACTACTGGCATCGCCAATCAACTCAGCGGCCAGAAGCAATGCCCCAAGTTTCCCTTCTTTGATGTAGCGTTCGTAATCAGTGCTGCGATCAGCATTGTTCGCCAACTCCACGCTTGACCACAGCCCGATGCTGTTGATAGTGACCTGGGTCAGGGTGTTGACAACCAAGGCACTGACTCCAAGTGTGGGCGGCAGCAAAATTGCAACTATGGCCGATACGGCTCGCAAAGCGGTCTGACGCAAGCGCAGTCTGGACGCGACGTACTGCTCTCTACTGGTAAAAACCAGGAAGTTCATGTCTGATTTTGCTTGCACAATGGCCTGCAATCGCAGCGAAGCTTCCCAGTTTGGCGTGAATTGGAAGCTCAATCTGGGCCTGACGACGAAGCGAGAGGTTGTCATAATGCGTACGCGCCATGTTCGCAGATCGTCAATCGTCAACAGCAATTGTTTTGATAAGGACAGGTGCGGCTCGATAAAGCTAAGGAGCCTTTTAAGGCAGGTATCGGAACCCTGACTTGAGTTCCAGTCAAACACCGTAGTAGCGTTTGGCAGAGCCGGATTAAGGGAAACCAGTAGCGCTGTATCTGAGCCTCTGGTCAGTGCAATAAGTGACGGGACTACTTCGTGATTGAGCAACACCAATTGCGGGGCGAGGTCTGCGACCAGATAATCGGCCGCCACCCCACTAAACGCTGCCGATGTTGGCTGTGAGTCAACGTATAAAGCCACCCGAGCCATCGCAATGGATTGGCAGGTGGTCGCGAATACTTTTTTGAACTCAGCTTCGCTTGAGAGTTTTTCAAGATCTTTGTAAAACTCATCAGATAGCTTGTTCCGAATCGACTTGATGACCCCGATCATCTTCTTATTGATCAGGCCACTCTTCGAATAGACGTCGATTTCGCGCTCCCAGACGCTTCTTTGCCGTTCCGGCTCTCCCAGTGCGACTTGCAGGACAGTGAAGAGTTTATGACTTTTTAAGTGGGCAGAGGCCGCGCCTGCGGCATAAACAAACCCGGTGTTGCCCTCAACGTACTTGAACACCAAGGTATCGGTGAACTGGACCTTCTCGAGGGAACCGCTGTCCAGTCCCGCACTGGCCAGACAACGTCGAATCAATTGCTCAAGGTATGGGCGAGCATCCAGCGTCTTGCCATCAGCTTGGTTCAATGCTTCCCATATACTCAGTGTCGGCACCTCGTCCAGCGTGGCTGTCGGTACACTGTCTGCTTCTATCTGGGCAGTAGGGAAGCGATGGTTTCCAGGATTCAACCACTGAGCCAGAGGTTTTTCCACGACCTTGAAATCAACGCCATTGATCTCGGAGTCATGCCAGGCAAAGATCCGATAGCCATTGGCTGGTCGTGTAGCAACGATCGTTCCATTGTCCTGCAATATGCCGTACGCAAGACCATCGACCCGATGATTGATGTAGGTTGCCACATAGAATGGCCAGTCCTGTGCTCCGTGAAACTTCGGAGGAACTGTAATAGGGTAGCGAGTGGCTATACCGGTCGAAGTGCGGACCGTGACGTCGAGTTGCTTGCTTTCCGACAAAGCCGCCGGAACACTGATATTGATTGACAGTAATTGCCATCGGTCTACCAGTGTGACGGTGATTGATGCTTCCTCTCCTGCCAAATGGCTGACCCAAATATCATGTTCGCTGGTGGCCGTCGCTACGGGGCCGGTCGTGGCTGGACACGTTGGATCATCGTCCTGCGCTGAGTTAATACGCAGAAAAGTCATCGCGCGATTGACATGAGTAGCGACAGCGCAAAGCCACTCAGCGTGGTTGGCATGCTTTTTGTAGATGCTGATATATAAGTCATCAAGAACGCTCTCGCCACGTCCTGACAATTTTATATAGATATCCTGATTGCGCAGTTTTATGCCAGCCATGGAAAGTGTCTGCGCGGACTTACTGAATAGATGCCCCGATACTACAGACTCCTCAATGGCAGGAGGGGATCGACCTGATAATGGCGCACGCTCTAACTGCTCGCGGAGGTAATTGAATAGATTATCCTTGTTTAGCATGCTCGCGGCGCTGCTGATGAATTCGGGATAGCGAATGCGGGTCTTTAAACGACTATTGGTCATCAGTTCCTTGCTTGTCGGCCACCCGAATGCCCCATTGATGGCCGACCAGAGGGAGTATTCTTGAACCTCATAAGCAATGAGCGAGTCTTCTGATTCATTTGTTTCGCTTTCATAAATACGAAACGCCACAGGTATCCGATAATCGCGGGTAACCAAAACTGCTTCCGTGGCGGCTATTGAAGCTGCCTCAAGAGTCTGAGTCAGCCAACTGTCGAACATATCTCCAGAGGCAATCTGTTCAAGATACCTCAGGCTAATTGACTCATTATTGCCCATAACTAATTCCACGTGTTCTTTTGTTTTATTGCACATAAGATGATACGCACCATATGAAACATAAGCCCGTCAAGCCTAACCGATCACCTTTGGATAAGGCGCAGTAATATGTACGCACCACAACCTCTACTGACAATCATTGATACAAAAGTCGGACATCTGCAGCTCATTACACAAATGTGCACCTCTCACCTCTCGGCCGTCCAAGTAGTGTCGTCTCAGGGAAACCTCACGTTTCTCACCGCCACTGTTCAAGGAAGATTTTATGTACGAAAACAATCCGCTTTTGCAACCTTATGATCTGCCGCCCTTCTCAGCCATACGTACTGAACACTTAGTGCCTGCCGTGCAAACGATCATCGCTGAAAACCGCGCTGCAATCACAGCGATTATTACCAGTCAAACGCACTTCCCAACATGGGATGATCTCGTGTTGGCCGTGGATGAGTTGGACACGCGCCTGGATATCACACTTAGCATCCTCCACTTAATCGACTCGACCAACAGAGACAAGGTCTGGCATGAAGCTGTCGCCCACTGCAACAGTCTGGGCAAACACTATAAAAGTGAACAGGCGCAAAACAACACCCTCTATCAACTTTACAGACAGCTTGCAAATAGCCCGATTGCCGTCATTTTCAGCAACGACCGTAAAAATACCTTACACAAAATACTTCGCCAGTATCAGTTGGCCGGTGCTGATCTGCCTACCGAAAAGCAGTTGCAACTAAATAACCTGAACATGGAAATCAGCGAATTACAACATGAATATCTGAATCGAATAGAGGATGCGAACAAAGCATGGAGCAAGCACATCGAAGACAGTACCTTGATAAGCGGATTACCCCGTGCGGCCCAGGCTCGAATGTACCTGGCAGCTCAATCCGCCGGTAAACCTGGCTGGTTGCTCGCCCTTTCCGAACAGTCCTATCGCGAGGTATTGACCTACGCCGACAGTCGGGCTTTGCGCCAGGAAATAATGCTGGCCTACTACACCCGTGCTTCTGACACAGGCCCTGATGCCTTGGCCATCGACAACGAGTTGGTCTTGACGCTACTGCTTGATGACCGTCACCAAAAAGCACAACTCTTGGGCTATCCCAACTTCGCCCAACTGGCGCTGGTGGATCAAATGGCGGACACGCCAGAACAAGTCATCGCATTTTTAGACCAACACATTGAGCTGGCGCGGAGCACATTTTCCCAGGATAGGAAACAGCTGCAACATTATGCTGCGCTACATGGCATCACTCGTCTGGAACCGTGGGATTATGACTACCTCGCGAATAAGGTTCGTCAAGACGCCGTAGGTATTTCCAATGAGACAGTGCGCGAATATTTCCCATTGGAAACGGTACTGCAACGGCTCTGCTCGTTCACAAAGCAACTATTTGGCATCGACTTGATCGAGCAAATCACCATCGATACCTGGCACCCGAACGTGCGTGCATTTGAAGTTAGAGAGTACGCGGAACCCATCGGGTACTTGTTCATTGACCCCTATCGACGTGAGAGCGGAGCCGGTTTGGGCTCGACTTTAGGCATAAGCAACCGCCAGATCACCGCCGAAGGTCGGCTACGAAGGCCCGTGGCGGTACTCAGTAGTCGGTTGCCGCCACCCACCGAAGTCGAACCCTGCCAACTCGATCATTTGCAACTACGTGTCCTTCTGCATGAGTTCGGACACTGCCTGCAGCACCTGTTAACCGCTGCGCCGTATCGGATGATCTCGGGAATTGGTCAACTGAGCCATGACAGGGCGGAGTTCGTCAGTCAGGTGCTGGAGCAATTCTGCTTTGCGCCGCAATTCTTGATAGGGCTGTCGAGTCATTTCCAGACCGGAGACTCTTTGCCTGAAGATATCGCCAACAAGATTGTCCAATATATCCACACTCAAACCAGCCGGGAAACGGCCTCCCTATTACTCACCAGCCTCGTCGACTTTGAGTTACACCGCACGTACGGCGACGGACGTACACCTCATGAGGTGTTTGTTAGCGTCAACAAAAAGATTGGGCTCTTGCAGTGGCCTGACGAGGCTCGTCCGGTCAATGGTTTCGAACAGTTGGTCAGTGATTATGGGGCCAGAATCTACTCTTATAAGTGGTCGGGCGTCCTAGCATCCCAGGCGTTTGATCGATGGAAACGAGAGGGTCTGAACAACCCCATCATCGGGACCGCGTTCCGAGAAGCCTTCATCACACCGGGTGATTCCCCCTCGCTGGAAAAATCGCTTGATCTATTCTTGAGCCATTCGCCGATGCCGACGCGACGACAAAATGGCGGCGCAGGTTAAATCCCTGCGCGGCTAAATGGTCATGATCCGTATGCATATCTGAATGATGCCCGCATTCGTCCTCGCTGACATGCACGCGGCCTGTGCACGTTATTTTGAGGGTGGCGGGCTAGCATGGGGGTTAATTGATTTAAGGCCAGTCACACACCCCGTAACCATCCGCGCGCCACGGGGTACCCTGCTAAATGTGCTCAATCAATCGTGGGGCTTCTCAATGAAGAGTTACTACATTGCCATCTTCACAAAGCCTGATTCTATAGAGCGATTTTTTTAGACTTATGACTGCCGATTCGCAGGTTTCGATTTCTTCGTGCCCTTTTTGAGCAGTAGCGTGGCTGTTAGAACTATCAATTTTTTCGGCTGACTTATTAATGCTCGCGTAAGCGAGGGTAAAACTTTTTTTTTAATAATTTTGGCATTTTAATCGTCCTTAATAGTCTTACTCACAGCCATAGCGTTTGTAGCTACACTCGGCGGCCTTGGTTAGCAAGTCGTTGATGTATGGAACTTGCGCGCCAGTGCCTCGGCAGATCAACGCAGCTGCCCTGTAAAATTCTGCGGCGCTTGCCCAGTTGTAGCATTGCTCAGCCTCATAGGCTGCCCTGTACAATGCCATGCCTGTGCGTTCGGCCTTGCTGATAGTTAGTAGTTTTTTCATTACGCGTATTCCTGCGCGAGCGGAGAGATGGCTGACCCCGTTTTTGCCAATGCCTATCGCAGTTGGGCTAACTGAGCGCACAACGATGTGCGCTTAGAGTCCGAATGCAAGGCGTCCGTGGCGAGATGCGAGCTCATTATTGTGATGGGGATTTTTTTGTCTACTGAGAGAAATGACAGGTACTGCTGAGTACCCAGCTTTTGCGGACGCTTAGCCTTAAATCCATATTCGTGAATGGCTTCTACTTTTCTACCCCTCGTTTTTTCATCTGCAGATAGCTGGCCCGTCGTGATGAGCAGGCTGCAATTTTAGTACGAAGCGTACCCAGGACCCAGACACTGCCTGACTGGAAGCGTCACGAAGCCTAACCCCGGAAACTGCCGTATTCGAAGAATAGCCTCAAAAACTCAATCGCTGTGATCGGCTGCCGCGAAACCTGTTTTTCAAGGGCAGCGGCGGAAACTGAGCGCAGCACCTGACTTTTCTGGTACGGTGTTGAGCTTAGTCTGCGCTAATACCGAGTTAACGTTCTACCTACTTACTTTTACTTAGACACAGCTCAATCTTGTCGATGACCTATCATTTGCACTATTTGAGAAAATTGACAATACGCCCAAATGCAGTTCATTGTGTCGAGCAGTTCAAAAACCCCCATAAACCACTCTGTGAGCTTTTTGTGATTATAGGGAAACTATGTTTCTCGACTTGCGAACGGTAACGCTCTTGTCAACTTTCCGGCTGAAACGCTTACTATTTGTAAAGTAACTTAACCAAGACACTCCAGGCACTTTAGCAAAAAAACAGCGTGAAAGTCCTACTGTGCAGATTGCTCTGCGCTATAGTGATTCACTCGAAAATCAGGACAAGCGCCCCACTCTCTACGGAACAAAAACGTAGCCGTTGAGAGACTCAAGCACATTTTGCAAGGAGGCTTCATGAGCTTATTTTCACGACTCATCGCGGTAACTTTCACTGTCGGACTGTTTGCCATCAATTATGCATACTCTACCGATCAAGCGACGGCCAACCCACTGTTTGCCACTGTCGAAACGGGTAGGCTGGAGGGGGTACTTAACAACGGTGTCATTGTATTCAAAGGCATACACTACGCGGCTCCGCCCATCGGACCATTGCGTTGGCGGCCACCGCAGCCGGTGCACGCATGGAACGGAATACACCCTGCTCAAAACTTCGGCCATGATTGCATGCAACTGCCACTTGGCAACCTGGGCAGCGGGTTAGCGCCTGACGAAGATTGCCTGACGCTTAATGTCTGGCGACCCGCCAATAAGGCAGCTAAGAATCTTCCCGTTATGGTGTGGATCACCGGTGGCGGCAACGTAAACCTAAACTCAGCCTCTCCTGTATATGACGGCACTCAGTTTGCCAGCCAAGACGTGATACTGGTGAGTTTCAATTATCGTGTGGGCCGTTTCGGCTTCTTCGCTCACCCTGCGCTGAGGACCGAATACGAGCATGAGATGAAAGGAAACTACGGCCTGATGGACCAATTGGCCGCCTTGAAGTGGGTGAAGAAGAATATCGGCGCCTTTGACGGCGACGCGAATAACATTACGGTGTTTGGTGAGTCTGCGGGAGGCTTTGGCATCCATGTCCTCATGACATCCCAGAAAGCCAAGGGCCTTTTTCGCCAAGCTATTTCGATGTCGGGCGGCGGGCGAACCGGCTTCGTACCGGGTCGACATCTTGATCATACGGGTCCTGAAGGACTCCCCTCAGCGGAGCAGGTCGGTAAGACCTTCGCCCACACAGTAGGTATTCAAGGGGAAGATAAATCGGCATTGGCACAACTGCGTGCGCTACCGGCCGAATCCATTGTCGGAAACCTGAACATGGCTACGTTAGCTCAGAACTTCACCACCTTTTCCAATACCATGATCGACGGCAAACTGGTTGTAGATGAGCCGGGCACTGTTTACAAAGCAGGTAACTTTCAAAAAGTCCCACTGATCATTGGCGCAACAGACCGAGACCTGGCTTTTCCAACAGCCACGTCCATGGAGCAAGCGCTCGCACTGTTCGACCCGGGTTACCGCCAAACGGCACGTGAGGTCTACGACCCTCGAAACACTGGGAACTTCATGGCAGTCGCCACACAGATATCCAGTGACCAACTGATGGTGGAGCCGTCCAGGTTTGTTGCCAACACCTTATCGGCGCAAGGTGCTTCGGTATACCAGTACCGGTTTTCCTACGTTGCCAGTTCCATCCGCGACACCATCAGCGGGGCGCAACATGCCAGTGAACTGCCTTATGTCTTCGATACACTAAAGGCGAAATACGGGGCGGCAGTGAGCAAAGAGGATCAAGAGATGGCTCACCTTGTAAACAGGTACTGGATATCATTTGCCAAGACCGGCTCGCCTAACAACTCACGGCTCCCAAAGTGGCCGCCCTACAGCACAAATACACTACTCGACTTGTCTGCAAAAGGGGCAGAGCAAACAGCCAGTCGCACTGATCCTTGGAAAGCCCGGCTGGACCTCATTGAGCGTGTGAACAGTAAGTAACACCGAAATTCGAACCGGCGCAAAGCGCAGCTGGAAACTGCCTGCACTACTCCCTCCCTGCTCAGCGCCGGGCCCTGTATTGGTGCAGGCTTGTCCGGACGTCCAACACATCCTATTCACTGCGAACAATGCACCTCCATTCATAGTGTCCGCCCCCGGTGAGTCGACTCTCACTCTCCAAAAAGGATACTGGTAGTGGTCAATGAGACCAGACACCCATTTAGGCGAGAATGCTCGCCAGATCGAGGTGTCAGATGACCAAACAACGTCGTTCGTTTTCTGCTGAACTCAAACGCGAGACTGCACCCCGTGCTCAAGCAAAACTACAGCTACATCGAAGCCCGTCGTTCACTTGGCGTCGGGGAGTCGGCCCTGCGCCGTTGGGTCGACCAGGTTCAGAAAGACCGCCAAGGCGTCACCCCGCAAAACAAAGCGCTGACCCCGGAACAGCAAAAAATTCAGGAACTGGAGGCCCGGATCGCCCGCCTGGAAAGGGAAAAATCGATATTAAAAAAGGCTACCGCGCACTTGATGTCGGTGCGCAGTCGTTACTCAACTCGCGGCCTGATCAGCAAGCACCCGGCGGAATCCCGTCCTTGTTGAAATCCTTCAACCTCTCCTGCTCTTCCTCCGTGGCATGTGCCGGGGTTTCCTGTTCGGGCTCTTGGTTCTTTTCTTCAGTCATCGCTACGTCCTCCGGGTGATACATGTTTTGGCACCCGACGGCATAACCAGTTCAAAAATAAGTGGTCGCAATGAAACTATTGCGCCACCCTTATCATTTTGGTTTCCCCACCCAACATCCCAATTGGCTTGGGCAACACCCATGCTAGCATCGAGGCATAACTAGAAACCCAGCTGCCATTGCCCGCCCCTTTCCAAACTGCCCCGTTTAACAACGCGCTGCGTCGTTTGCATCGCGCATCGATTGTTTCTACAACGAGAACGAGTGAGCACGATGGAATCTTCCGACGACTATTCATCCTCTCGCGTGCCGATGTCGGCACGCGGTTCGCTGTTTGCCATCAGTCTTATCCGCATTGGGGCAATGACCTCGCTGGGCCAGTTTATGGTCGGGGCTACGCTGGGGCATTCGATGACGTTTGGTCAGGCGTTATTGGCAACGTTCATCGGCAGCCTGTTACTCGAAATTGTCAGCTTGGGGCTGGGAATTGCCGGGGCGCGCGAGGGTTTATCGACAAGTTTGCTGGCGCGCTGGTGCGGCTTTGGGCGGGTGGGCTCAATTTTGGTGGGCGTGGTGATTGCCCTCAGCCTGCTGGGCTGGTTTGGGGTGCAGAACGCGATGTTCGCCAAGAGCCTGAACTACGCCTCCGGTGGCGTGCTGGGGTTTGGGCTGGCTTCGTGTATTGCCGGGGCGACGTTGTCGGGGTTGGTGGCGTTCGGCTTCCGTGCGTTGGGCTGGACAGCGAAGATCGCAGTGCCGCTGTTTTTTGTGGTGGTGCTGTGGTCGCTTTACAGCATTTTGGCCCACCCAACGGCCGCAGAGTTGTTCCCGGGCACGCCCTTGGGCACCGCGCTGACCTTGGGCGCTGGCGCCAGCGCGGTAGCCGGTGGCTACATCGCGGGGGCCTTGGTGACGCCGGACTTGACGCGTTATTGCCGCAGCGTGAGCGACGCGGTGTGGGTAACGCTGGCGTCGCTGGTGGTTGGCGAGTTTATCGTCAATACCATCGCCATCCTCATCGCGCATGCCCTGCAAACCGATGATGTGGTGACCATCCTGACCCAGACATCGGGCTGGGTTGGCTTGCTGACGGTGATTTTGGCGACCATCAAAATCAACGACTTCAACCTGTATTCCTCATCGCTGGCGATGGTCACGAGCCTCGAAGGCCTGTTCGACAAGCGCATTAGCCGAGTCATGTTGACACTCGTGCTCGGCGCAATCGGCACGCTGCTATCAGTGCTTGGAATCCTCGACCGTTTTATCGATTTTCTGATTGTGCTCGGCGTTATCTTCCCGCCAATTGCCGGGGTCATGTTGGTGGATTACTTCGTGTTAAAAACCCACCGCCAGGCCCTCGACGAGAGCCGCGCGTTGGGCCTGCTACCGGCGGCCACGGTGAATATTGGCTGGCCAGCATTATGTTGCTGCGCCTTTGGTGCCGCCGTGGGGCTTTTGCTCAACCACGGGATTGCGTCATTGAATTCACTGGTGGCAGCGGCGTCGGCTTACTGGCTGGTGGGTTTGGCCCGCCAACGATTTATGACCATGGAGCGTGCTTGATGCGATTACTCGATGAACAAGCGATTGAGCTGATCACTGTCGGCGCCTCGATCCTGGCCGCTGGTGGTGGCGGCGACCCGTATATCGGCAAGCTGATGGCGCAACGGGCGATCAAAGAATGCGGACCGATCCGCTTGATCAGTGTGGACGAATTGCACGACGACGATTTAATCCTGTCGACCGGCATGATCGGTGCGCCGACGGTGATGATCGAGAAAATCCCCAACGGCCAGGAAGCGCGTAAGGCCTGTGAGATCATTGAGCAGATTCATGGGCGTAAGGTTACGGCGATCTTCCCGATCGAAGCGGGTGGCCTCAATTCCTTGCTGCCACTGGCAACGGCGGCCCGTCTGGGCTTGCCGGTGGTTGACATGGATGGCATGGGCCGTGCCTTTCCCGAGTTCCAGATGACCACCTTTCACCTGGATGGCGTCAACGCCTCGCCTTTTGTTGTGGTCGACGAAAAGCTCAACAGCGTGCTGGTGGAGGCTGACGATGGCCTGCGCACCGAGCGATTCGCCCGCGCGGTGTGTGCGCGCATGGGCGGCGCGGCTATTTTTGCCGGTTACCCGATCACTGCTGCCATTGCGCGACGCTCCGGCATACACGGCATTCTGAGTTTCGAGCAGCGTATCGGCGAAACCCTTGAGCACGCCCGGTCAAGCGGCACACCGGCACTGGGCGCACTGCTCGACTTGCTGCAAGGGCACGTATTGTTTCGAGGCAAGGTGACCGAGGTGGACCGGCGTACCGAGGAAGGTTTCTCGCGCGGGGTCGCTTACTTCGACGGGATTGGCGCCGACAAGGGCGAGCGTTTCGACATCGCATTCCAAAATGAATACCTGCTGGCGCGCAACAACGACCGCGCCTTGTGCATCACCCCAGACCTGATTTGCGTACTCGATGAAGAAACCGGCCTGCCGTTATTGGCCGAGCGGCTGCGCTACGGCGCGCGCGTGGTGGCGATCGGTATTGCGGCCAATCCAAAATGGATGACCGCCAAGGGCATCGACGTCGCGGGCCCGCGTTACTTCAAATACGGCCTGGATTACGTACCGCTGGCCACCCTGGTGGCGGGCAAGGGAGCGCTGTCATGAGCTATCGGATGGGTATCGATGTAGGCGGAACCAACACCGATGCGGTGTTGCTCGACGAGACCGGCCAGGTGATCGCGCAGACCAAGGAGCCGACGACTGCGGACGTCATGTCGGGTATTGAAGCCGCCATCGCCACGTTACTCGGTGCATCCGGTGTGTCGCGAGAGGCGATTACCCAGGCGATGCTTGGCACAACCCAATGCACCAATGCGATTGTCGAACGCAAGGCGCTGAACACAGTGGCGCATTTGCGTCTGGGTGCGCCCGCAACGTTGGCGATTCCGCCCATGGAGGGCGTACCCGATGACTTGCGGGCGCTGCTCGGGCAGCATTTGTTTATGCTCGAAGGCGGGGTCGAGTACGACGGCAGTTGCCTGTGCGCGCTCAACGAGCAGCAGATCCGCCGGCACCTGCGTGACGTGCGCGGCCAGGTAGATGCGATTTCGGTGTGCGGCGTGTTCTCGCCGGTGTCGGCGCATCAAGAGTTGCAGGTCGCGCACTGGGTCAAAGAAGAACTGGGGGATATTCCGGTGTCGCTGTCGCATGCCATTGGCTCGATCGGCTTGCTTGAGCGCGAAAATGCTTCGATCCTCAATGCCGCCCTGTTTCGCACTGCCCGAACCACCGCAGCCGCTTTCGTCGAGGCCTTGAAGCGCCATCAGGTCAACGCCAAGGTGTACTTCGGTCAGAACGACGGCACGCTGATGACCTTGGAGCATGCGCTGGCCTACCCGATCTTGACCATCGCCTCCGGGCCGACCAACAGCATTCGCGGCGCTTCCTACTTGGCAGGGCTGGAGCACGCGTTGATTATCGATGTTGGCGGAACCACCACCGACGTCGGGATGCTCACCGACGGTTTCCCCCGGGAGTCTTTGATTGCAGCGCAAATTGGCGGCGTGCGAACCAACTTCAGGATGCCGGACATCGCGTCCATCGGCTTGGGCGGCGGCACCGTGGTGCATCGGGTGGGCGAAGGCGGCTTCCAGATAGGGCCAGACAGTGTTGGCTACCGCTTGACGCGTGAAGCCCTGGTGTTTGGTGGGCAAACCTTGACCATTACCGATATCGCCGTCGCCAAGGGGCTGGCCGATATTGGTGATCGCCGACGGGTCAGTGACTTATCGGCGGTATTGGTAGAGCAGGTGTATGAACGTTACGTGGCCATGGTCGAAGCAGTCATCGATCGCATGAAAACCAGCAGCGCGCCGCTGCCAGTGGTACTGGTGGGGGGCGGCGCAATTATTTTGCCGACGCACTTGGAGGGCGCCTCGCAAATCATCCGGCCAGAAAATTTTGGCGTCGCCAATGCCATTGGGGTCGCCATTGCCCAGGCCAGCGGGGAAGTCGAGTTGATCGTGTCGCTGGAGCACAAGTCGTTGAACGCCGGGATCGATGAGGCGGTGAATCAAGCCATCGCACGCGCCATTTGCGCCGGTGCGATCGCGGACTCAGTCACCGTGGTGGACCTTGATACGATGCCGCTGGCCTACATGCCCGGCAACGCCGTACGCATCCGGGCCAAGGCGGCGGGGTCATTGGGGGCGTGAATAGATGAGAACAGAACGTAAAACCGAGCGGGTGCTGGATCGCATCGACCTGAACATACTGCAGCATCTGCAAGAAAACGCCCGGCTGCAAATGAAAGACATCGCGGAGGCGGTTGGCCTGACCTCGGCCCCGTGCATCGACCGTGTGCGGCGCCTGGAAAAGAACAAGGTAATCACCGGCTACCACGCGGTGATTGACCCCGTGGTGCTGGACCTGAGCATGTTGGTGTTTATCGAAATCACCCTGGCCGACAACGCAGGCGACCGTAGCAAGCAGTTCAAGCGCGAACTGGCGAAGATCCCAGCGGTACTCGATTGTTACTGGGTGTCGGGGCGCTACGACTACTTGATCAAGGCTCGGCTGCGCGACATGGCGCAGTACCGCGCGCTGCTTGGCGAGGTATTGCTACGCTTGCCGGGCGTCAAACAGGTGGACAGTACGGTGGTGATCGAAGAAATACAGACCGCTCACGGACTGCCCATCATTTTTTAGGCCCGCAGGACGCTTCTTTGCCCTTCAAGCACTGCGCACTGCCCCACAGGGCCAGGCAAACAAGATCCATCGACACCGGTAAACGAATCGTTTATAAGCCATGCCAGCGGCGACTGAGCTGGAAAACGCCGTAGTGTAAAAAGATGAATGGACAGTACCGGAAGAAACACCCATCGATGGAACACAAGGAAGCAATGATGAGCACGACAGAACAGGTGCAAGCGGCAGGGACACACAAGCCGAAATGGCAAGAGCGTTTCAATTTTTTTGAGACCTACGGCCCGCCGAACGACCCGCGACACAAAGCGGCGCTTAAAGCGTTGCCGACCTTTGGTAAAAAGGTCTTGATCAACGCGAACGTGATCGCTTTTTTCTTTGGCCCTATCTACCTGTTCGTACTGGGCCTGTGGAAGAAGAACCTGGCGCTGCTCGGCATCATGTTCCTGGTGTATATCGCCGTGAGCGTCGTCTTCGCGATCTTCGACATGGAGCTTCCGAGAGCGCTGGATAACGGTATCGGTCTGGGCTTTTCGTTCATGTACGCAGTGCTGACGAACTATGCCTACTACCTTAAAGAGGTGAAGGGGCAACAGGGCTGGAACCCGTTTGAAGGCATGCGCCTCTGATCGACACTGCATCGCTCAACAGGGCTGTTGCGGCGAGCGGGCGTGTCGAGTTGTCGAGCCTATGCCTTTGAAAAGAACCACATGACGAATATGACGGCGCTGATCCAGACGAGCGTCAACAAAAATGAGAGACCTGCAAGCCGCTTGTCCATATTGCCCCGTCGACAAATTCGTTGATCGCAATACGATTGCAAAGGGCAAGCATAGTTCAGCAGGCGGTTTTTTCCTGGCGGCAGACACTCACACTCACCACCGCACGCCCAATATAAAAAGCGGCGACTCATTACTGAGTCGCCGCTTTTTTATTGGCGTAAGCGTTGCCTAGAGCATCGGTGAATGGCTGACCACTCGCAACGCCAGGCCTTCATACGCGTCCAGCGTGATGGTGAACTCGCCGTCGGCAGTCAGATCGCCCTCGACGCGCTCGTTGATGATGTCCACCACCGGCCCTGGCGCGATGTCGGGCAAGTGCAGGGTTTCGGTGATCGCTGTAGCGCCAAAGTTCAGGGCGGTGATTTGCGTGCCTTTACCGGCCGGCAGTTCGTGAACCATGATCAACAAGCCTGGGTTCTCGACCTCCGGCACCAGAATCTGGCGGCTGGCGGCGATGTCGTATGCGCGGCGCACTGCGAGAATTTTTTGCAGTTGCGAGGCAAATGACTGCGGGTCTTGCAACTGGCTGTTGAGGCTGCCGTACAAAGATTTGGCGCGCGGCATCTGCCCCGCCGAACACTCTGCGTGCGGGTTCAGGTCGACCAGGTCATAGGCACCGCGATGAACCCAACGGGTGTCGCCATCCGCCATCAAATGCGCTACGTCATCGGCGGCCAGCGGCAACGCGCCGACCAGGTCCCAACCCGACAAGGCAAACACGCCGGGTTGCATGGCGTTGTACATCGCCAACAACAAATGGATCTGGCGGATTTGCTCTATGTCCGCCGGTGTAATCGCGTCCAGGTCACGAATACCCAGCGCTGCGGTGATGATGCTGGCCGTGGTGCAGGACACGCCGTTAGTGACGAATTTCAGGTTATACGGCGCATGTTCACCGGCCAGACGTTCGTACATCTGTTCGCGGATATGCTCGCGCAGGATGCTGCCGGGGAAGGTCTGGCCCTGGAAGAGGTAACTGTCGTGAGCGTGCAATGTCCAAAAATGCACCAGCTCCAGCGTCATCTCATCGTGGTTCTGCAACGCGTGAATCAACGAGCCGGGGTCGATGCCCTGGCTGTGCATTTCGCGCAGCATCAGGCGCAGAAACTCCGTGTCGCCCATCAGCAACGCATGTTGATACGCGGCCGGGTGATGAAGTCATAGGACAGGTCGGCGCCGCCGTGGGACATCGCGGCAATGTCGTCAACCGTGAGGTTCAACTCCTGAAAGCTGAAACCGCCGGCCTTGCGAATCGCACCGCCGAGCAACTGGTTGCCGGTGATCGACAGCGGGTGGCTTTCTGACCAGGCGGTGCCGTCCAGCTTGCGCTCCACGCCAAGGAAGCCGTTGGCGTCAAGGCGCAGGATCTTCGCGCCCATCACGTCAATCGCATGCAAGGCGTCGCCAATGATCATCTGCTGCGCGGCGAACGAGGGGTCCAGCCAGTTGAGCGACGGCTGGCCTTCCTTGAAGTAATGCAGGTACACCCAGCGGCGCGGTTTGCCATCGACGCCCACCACCACCGCAGTGGCGCTCCAGTCGGTTTCCTTGACGCCGGGCTCGAAAAAGATCACCCGTTGCAACTGGCCGACAATGTAGTGCTTGTCGCGCAGCGCATCGACCTGCAAGGGGCTGAGGTTCTGCGCATCACGCCCCTCGGCCACATCGGGCAGCAACGGCCAGTCTTCCTCGCGTATTTCGACCATGTGGTATAGGCCGGGATAGTCCTCATACGCCATCTCGGCCAAGCGAAAATCTGCGCCCTTGCCGGTGTGGGACGGGATTACGTCGTCGATGATCACCGCGTTGTGCGCGGCGGCCATGCGCGTCAACGCTTGCAACTGCGCCTCGGTGCCCAGTTGCGGGTCGATGTCGAAACTGATGCGGTCAAAATTGCCGTCGATGGTTGGCGTATGCCGAGTACCGGAGAGGCCCCCGGACTTTTTCAGCGGGCCGTTGTGAATGCCCTGGATGCCGATTTTCGACAGCGCATGCCACAGGCTCTCATCGCCCAACGCCTCCAGCACCGTGCCGTTCTCACGCGTGACAATCGAGGCCGGGTAGGCGGTAAACCACACCGAGGACAAGGCTGAAGCATCACGCGGCCGAGTGTGCGCATATGGCTGTTGCCACAACCGCCCCTGCCCCGAGTAGAGCTTGGCGCGTTGGCGCGCCGCGTTGAGCATCGATTGTTGCACCAGCCAGTTCACATGATCGTTGTCCGCCGCCGTCATAAGCCTACTACCTGTGGTCGTGAAAAGGTTACTCGTAAGCATAGGAGCCGCAAGCGGGGCTATTCGTTGCATCGCAATGCGCTTAACCAGGCAACTGCCGATACTGCATGGGCGTAAACCCGGTCAACGCCTTGAATTGGCGGGTAAACGCGCTGTGGTCGGTGTAGCCACATTGCAGCGCCACCTGGGTGATCGGCAACGCGCTGCGCAGCAACCGATGCGCGTGTTCCAGGCGCACTTTCTGGATCATCTGCCGGGGCGTCAGGTGGAAGATGCGGTTGCAGTAGCGCTCCAGCTGCGCCACGGAAATGCCGGCGACCTGGGTCAGCTCAGCGAGGCTGATGCGCCGGCTGAAATGCGCGCGGATGTAATCATCGACAGCCGCCAGGCGCTGGTACGCCGGATGGGTTTGGCTGGCCGATTGCAGGTCGACCGAGATACCCGCCAGGCCGATGATGTGGCCTGCATGGTTGTACAGCGGCGATTTATGCGTGAGGCACCAGCCGGGTTCGCGGCTGCCGTAGAGGTGCAGTTCAAGCTGATCGTCCAGCACCTCGCCGTGTTGCAGCACACGCAGGTCCTGCTCGGTGTAACCCGGGCCAAGTTGCGCGGGGAACACCTCGGCGCTGGTCTTGCCGAGCAACGGTTGCAGATGTTTAAGGCCACAGCGTTGCACCAGGGTGCGGTTGGCCAGCACGTAACGCGCGTTGATGTCTTTGATGAAAATCGTCGCATTGGGGATCACATCGAGCATCGGCAACAACTGCGCGACCCCGGCCAGTAGCTGCTCGATGCTGTGCGGGCGACTCGCCTCACTGCCTTGGCAGAGGGTCGTAAACACGCTGTGCAACATGCCTTGCACCCCACATTTTTCAGGTTGACTGCGAGTCATCGTGCCGCACGCCCGTAGTGCTGTCGAGCGCGGCAAACTGTGCCGATTTCGTCACTCAAGCGAACGCAAACCATCAATCGTTGGCGCACCGATCGGTTCACGCTGTGCGCACTGCCTGCCTTGCGAATAACTCACAAAAAGGCGACAAAAAAAGTGCCTGAGCCCTTCCCCGCCCGCTGCACGGAGCCTGTTATGAAACGCCTGCACGTCATTGATTCGCACACCGGCGGTGAACCCACGCGCCTGGTGCTGACGGGTTTCCCCGAGCTTACCGGCGCGAGCCTTGCCGACAAACGCGACAACCTGCGCGACGCACATGACGCATGGCGCCGCGCCTGCCTGCTGGAACCTCGCGGCAATGACGTTCTGGTCGGCGCGCTGTACTGCGAGCCGGTAACGCCAGGCGCGACGTGCGGGGTGATCTTCTTCAACAATGCCGGTTACCTCGGCATGTGTGGCCACGGCACCATCGGCCTGGTTGCCTCGCTGCACCACTTGGGTCGCATCGAACCCGGCGTTCATCGCATCGACACGCCGGTGGGCGCCGTGACCGCGACGCTGCACGCAGACGGCGCCGTGACCTTGCGCAATGTGCCCGCCTATCGCTATCGCCAGCAGGTGCCGGTGGACGTGCCAGGTTATGGCGTGGTGCACGGCGACATCGCCTGGGGCGGCAACTGGTTTTTTCTGGTGTCGGAGCACGGCCAAACGCTGCACATGGACAATGTTGACGCCCTCACCGACTACACTTGGGCGATGCTCAAGGCCCTCGAAGCCCAAGGCATTTACGCGGCGGATGGCGCGGTGATCGACCATGTTGAGCTGTTCGCCGACGACGCCCAGGCCGACAGCCGCAACTTTGTGATGTGCCCCGGCAAGGCCTACGACCGCTCGCCCTGCGGCACCGGCACCAGCGCCAAACTCGCGTGTTTGGCCGCCGACGGAACACTCAGCCCTGGCGCCTCGTGGGTGCAAGCGAGCATCACCGGCAGCCTGTTCCAGGTCCACTATGAATGGGACGGCGACCGTGTAAGCCCGTTCATTACCGGCCGCGCCTACATGACCGCCGACAGCACCTTGCTGATCGACGAGCAGGACCCTTTCGCCTGGGGCATCTGAGCCCGCACTTTACTTTCACCGAACGTTGCAAGGAGCTAGCGCCATGCAAAACGCCATCTTTACCGGTTGCATCCCCGCGTTGATGACCCCGTGCACGCCTGAGCGTCGACCGGACTTCGACGCTTTGGTTGCCAAGGGCCACGAGTTGACCGAAATCGGCATGCGCGCCGTGGTGTATTGCGGCTCCATGGGTGACTGGCCGCTGCTCACCGAGGCCGAGCGCCAGGAAGGCGTGGCGCGCCTGGTGGCCGCTGGCGTGCCGACCATCGTCGGCACCGGCGCAGTCAACAGCCGTGAGGCGGTCGCGCATGCTGCACATGCCGAAAAAGTCGGCGCGCACGGCTTGATGGTGATTCCGCGCGTGCTGTCCCGGGGCGCCTCGACCACCGCGCAAAAGGCGCACTTCTCAGCCATCCTCAAGGCCGCGCCGAACTTGCCGGCGGTGATCTATAACAGCCCTTATTACGGTTTTGCGACCCGCGCCGAGCTGTTCTTTGAACTGCGCCGCGAACACCCGAATCTGGTCGGCTTCAAGGAGTTCGGCGGCGCTGCCGACCTGCGTTACGCGGCAGAGAACATCACCGCGCAGGACGAAAACGTGAGCCTGATGGTCGGCGTCGACACCCAAGTGGTGCACGGCTTCGTTAACTGCAACGCGACCGGCGCGATCACTGGCATCGGCAACGCGCTGCCACGCGAAGTGTTGCACCTGGTGGCCCTGAGCAAACAAGCTGCCAATGGTGACGCCAAGGCCCGCCGCCTGGCCCGCGAGCTGGAAGCTGCGCTGGGCGTGCTCTCGTCTTTTGACGAAGGCTGCGACCTGGTGCTGTTTTACAAGCACCTGATGGTACTCAACGGTGACCAGGGTTATGCCCTGCATTTCAACCCAACCGATGCGCTCAGCGATGCCCAGCGCGGTTACGCCGAGCAACAGTACACGCTGTTCCGCCAGTGGTACGCCCACTGGTCGGCCGAGCTTGAGGCCTAGGCCATGCCCGACACTCGCAGCGCCGATATAGCCGTCGTCGGCGCCGGTATCATGGGTGTCGCCTGTGCCTTGCAATTCGCGCGTCAGGGCAAGCGCGTGGTGCTCATCGACCCGCAGGCACCCGGCATGGGCGCCTCGTACGGGAATGCCGGGCACCTGGCGACCGAGCAGGTTTTTCCGATTGCCGATGCCTCAATCCTCACGCGGCTGCCCGCCATGCTGATGGACCCCATGGGCCCGCTGCGCCTGGACTGGCAATACCTGCCCCGCGCCCTGCCCTGGTTTGCGCGCCTGCTGTTGAACCTGCGCCCGGCGAACTACCAGCGCACGGTGGCGGGCCTACGCGCGCTCAATGAAAGCAGCCTGGGTGCCTGGCAACGCTTGCTGCGCTCAATTGATCGCGCGCACCTGCTGCGCGAAGACGGCTCGCTGCTGGTGTTCGAGCGTGCCGAGTCACGTGGAGCGATCGATGCGCTGCGCCAGCGTATGCAACAACAAAACGTCGCGGTGGCGTTGTGGTCGGCCGATGCGCTTCGCACGCTGGCGCCGCAATTGAGCGATGCGCTTCAAGGCGGTCTGTTTTTCCCGAGCACCGGGCATTTTCTGGACCCCTACCAAGTGGTCTGCGAGTTGGTCAGCGCAGCCAAGGCCGAAGGCGTGCAGTTGCTCAAGCAACGCGTGCTGGATGGGCGGCTGCAGGCGGACGGTGTGTCGCTGATCACCGACCAAGGCTCGTTTACCGCACGCCAGGTGCTGATCGCATGCGGCGCCCACTCGGCCAAGCTCACCGCGGCACTGACCGGCAAAAAAGTCCCGCTGGACACCGAGCGCGGTTACCACCTGATGCTGCCGCACGAGCACAATCGCCTGCCGTTTGCGGTGACGTCGTTCGAACGCAAATTCATCATGACGCCCATGAGCGCAGGCCTGCGCCTGGCCGGCACGGTTGAGTTCGCAGGGCTCAAGCGGCCGGCGAATATGCAACGTGCCTGGCAGTTGCACCGGCTGAGCCAGGGCTTGTTTCGTGAGGACCTGAGCGCGGAAGGCGCGACAGCGTGGATGGGGTTTCGGCCGTCGTTACCCGACTCGCTGCCGATTATTGATCAGGTGTGCGACGGCAGGGTATTGCTTGCGTTCGGGCACCAGCATTTAGGCTTGACGCAGGCGGCGGTGACGGCGGAAATGGTTGCGCGGTTGGCGACTTCAACGCCGTCGTCGTCGCCTTATCGACTGGACCGGTTCTGATTAAACCCATCGACCGAGCTGTTTAAGCGCGGGTTTGGGATGCGTTTAACAGCGCATCAGCCATCTGTTGAATCTCATCGCGCATCCACAGCTTCGCCAACCAGCCCGCCGGAATGCCTTGCACAGCGTAGTACGCCCCGGCCAACTGGCCCACAATGGCTGCGGTGGTGTCCGCATCATCACCCAAATTTGCAGCGGCGAGCACGGCATCAGCAAAGCTGTCGGTGTGCTGGAAGCACCAGAACGCAGCCTCCAAAGACGCCACCGAATACCCGGAACCGGTGATCTCATCGCGTGATTTATGGCGGTACTCGCCGCCTGCGATGGCAATGACTTTAGGCGCGGTCAAGCCACCGGCAGACAGGCTCAAAACGTCATCTTTCGAGGCTCCGCTCAGGGCGTTGCTGATTGCGCACGCCAGCACCACACAGCACTCGATTGCCTCCTGAGCCGCATGCGTGGTGCATGAGCTTTTGATGGTAAATGTGCGGACGTTTTGCGCGTTGGGGAAGAAGTACAACACCACAGGCGCAAGGCGCATCATCGAACCGTTGCCGGCGGAATACGGATGTGTAGAACCGGCAAAGGGCTCGCCGCTTTGCTCGAATGTGGCCAATGCCTCACGCACGGTCATGCCGATATCAAAACATTCGCCGGTAGCGCTCAGGTAACCCCACTTCCACCAATTCAGGTAGCGACCCATTTGGTCTTTGGCGTCAAAGCCGCCCTTGCGCAACAGGCTTTCGGCGAGGCACAACGCCATCGACGTATCGTCCGTCCATTGGCCGGGTTTGAGCTTGAATGGGCCGCCGCCGAGCATGTCGGTAACCGGCGTAAACGAGCCGCGCGGCATGAACTCGACGGTGGTGCCCACGGCGTCACCGCAGGCCAAGCCGAGCAAACTACCGCGATAGCGGTCTGAAAGCGTAATAGACACCGGCGCTCCTTGATCAAAACGCGTGCAAAAAATGAGTCAACGGCGCCCATGCTACTTCACCCATCGCTTCTCCTTCGAGGGGCGATAGCCGAAATAGGCGCTGTAACATCGACTGAAATGACTCGGCGAAACGAACCCGCACGCCACCAGCACCTCCACCTGCGACAGCTCCGTATGCTGCAACAAGCGCCGTGCCTCGGTGACGCGTAATTCCAGGTAATAGCGCTGCGGTGTAGTGCCCAG
Source organism: Pseudomonas kitaguniensis (assembly GCF_009296165.1). Taxonomy (GTDB): domain Bacteria; phylum Pseudomonadota; class Gammaproteobacteria; order Pseudomonadales; family Pseudomonadaceae; genus Aquipseudomonas; species Aquipseudomonas kitaguniensis. The sequence continues at coordinate 129,931 of NZ_VUAZ01000003.1, forward strand.
TTGCTCCTTGAACAGCCGTTCGAGCTGGCGACGCGAGCGACCCGCGTACACCGCCAGTTGGTCCAGCGCCAAGGGTTCTTCGAGGTTGGCGTCCATCAGTTTCACCACCTCGCGCAGCGGCGCGCTGACGCACAGGTTTTCCGTGGGTTTAATGCGCCGGTAGCGCGACTCCTCGAAGGCCAGAATATCTTCAACGCCTTCGACCAAGGCTTTGCCATGCAGGCCTTTGATCCAATCCAACGCCATATGAAACGCACCCGACGGGCTTGCGGCCGTCAGGCGGTCACGGTCGATCACGTAAGGTTCGCTGGTCACCAGAGCGGCTTTGGACACCTCAGCCAGCGCCGGTCGATGTTCCGGGTGGATGGCGCAGCGGTAACCCTGCAACAGGCCGGCGCGGCCAAGAAACCACGCACCATTCCACAGCCCTGCGAGGCTTACACCCTGTTCGGCAGCGCTGCGCAATAGCTGAATAAACGCGTCATCGGCTTTGAGCTCGGTACGCAAGCCACCGCAGATCACCAGCAACTCCAGGGCCGGCAATGCCGACAGCTGCAAGCGTGCATCGGGGCGGATCACCAGGCCCAAGTCGCTGATCACTTCGCCCTCGCCGCAGCCAAACGTGCGCGTGGCAAACAGTTGAGGGCGCAACAGGTTGGCAGTGATCAGCGTATCGAGAGCCTGGGTGAAGGCTGGCAGGGAGAAGTGCTCAAGCAGCAAAAAGCCGACGCGGGTGACCGGCGACGGCTGCTGAGGATGTTCATTCAGATAGCGCAGGTTCTTGCCTTGCATGCCACCGCTGAACTGGCGTCTTTCCATTGAGGGTCAGCCCACGCTTATTGTTGATGCCGTGGGCGCCATCTTAGAGGATCGGGCTGCCGAAACGGCGAAAACGTGGCATCCAGTTATCCAGGATCTGTGCGGACGCCAACACATGATGCGCACAGCCGATCAACAACCGGCGATGCCCGGCGCGCTTTACCCTGGCAAAAGCGGCTCATTGCATTCGCAGGGTCGCATGAAGCGTACATCAAGGCTAAAAATACACCGCGCATCTGATACGGTTTTTTATTTGCCATCTGCATCTGTATTGAAAACCGCCAGGGGCGGACAATACGTCAATTCCCGACACCCTTGTCGAGCGCGGCAGGAACATTTCTGCCGTCCCCTTCCCTTCGGAGGCGTTATGACCAAGATGGCACTTTTTCTGTTCGGCTTTTTAGTGCTGACCATCGGCATTGGCTTGCTCGCGACCATCTCACCGGTTTAGGCACGCGTGATTCGACGCTGCCGGGGCATTGGCACAGCGTGCGCATCAAAGGCAGAATGGGGTTCTGCCACGCCATTTGGATCAGGATGACTTTTTGATAAACGATCTCGACGGTCCCAGAACCGCTCAGCAAGAACTGTTTTATGACCTGGAAGATGCCGCGGCTGTTATTGGATGGTCGGTGGTTGAGCTGACGGCCATGGCGGCCCTTGGCAAAACACCTGATGAAGCAGCGACGCTGATGAAAGTCTGTGCGTTGCTGGCTAATCAGCAGGAGAAACTTGGTGTGTATGCGGCTGAAGCCAAGGCGCAACGCATTAGAAGGTCTGACGTGGGCGATTGACGGTTGCGCGCGGCAACCGAGGAAAACACCGACGCTTTGAGTAGTTGCGTTCAAATTGAATTGATTCGGTCAACTACCCTGCTGGGGATCAGCTTTTCTTTTCCAGCCTGGCGCATAGACTCACCCTATTTCTTATAGTAAATCTTTGATGCACGTTTATCGGATGACCACAACACGTCCGCTATATTTAGTTTCAGGACTATTCGATCTGGAGAAACTGACTCAACAGCTTTAAGGAGCTTATAAGCTAACGTGTTATCGCCTGCTTGGGCAAGTGCATAACCGAAATCGTTATAAATGATGCAATTCGACGTATTGACAGGAAATTCTTTGTTTAATCGATCGAGCCTATCAGGGGCCAGATAGGCCTTGACCCCTGCATAGTCCTTGTCTTTCAAACGGGCCAGTACCACGTGGTGAGCCAGCCCTAACGAATCCGTAGGGTTACCCAACTCAAGTTCCGTCACTTTTTGGCTGGCGATTTGACGAGGTAAATACCACGCATAACTAATTCCACCCTCCTCCAGACTTCCCTCGTAACCAGAAAGCGCTTGAGAGAACGCAACATTTTTCTTAAGCAGACTTAGCGTGTCGCCCTCATATACAAACGTCTCATACTGAGTGCCATTCAAACCGAGTCCCGGATGCCGAACGGGCCATGCGCATGTAAACAAGAAGTACGTTTTTTTTGCGTTGACGATGAATGCATCTTTTAGCACCGCATTCCCACCTTCAGGCTCGCAGGTGTCGGGAAGGTTAAATTGGTTACCGTTTTTATCGACCAAAACAGCTGAAACTGTTTCGCCATCATTACCTATTACCTGTGTAAATTCTGCCTTTACTGCGTCATTGAAAGCAGGATGGAGGTCATAAATTCTATTTTCCGCGAGCGCGGCAACAGACCAGACCAATGATGCGGCCATTACAAGTTTATTCATTAATTAAGGCTCCCCCTGTCACAGTGAAAAATTTTTCAAAAAGGTCACTGTCTGCACGTGCTTTGCGCTTGTTCAGCACCCACCCACATCGTCACATAATAACCAGCCACGTATTTCTTTGCCCTTCACCGTTTTATATAAAATGGAAACCCACCCAGCCGAAATAGACTCTTGCATTACCTTATCCCCTTTTACCAAATACATTTTGGTCGGGTCTACAACGGTCATTGAAGAATATATCACTGCCTTACGAGCGACCGTCAATTCTGTCGGCAAGCCGCTCAGCCAGCGCTTGTAGCTTTTAGACTTTAACTTATCGATAATTGCACCACGCGCTTTGTACGGGTAGGTGTAAATAGACGTATCGTTGTCAGCCGCATGAATGACTACATCAGCACCGCTCCCGAAATAATCAGTGAGTTTTTGATCGAGCAGAAAATCTTTACCTTTTTGATGAAAGACCATAACACTGAAATATTCGCTGCCATAGCTGACGCCAGTAAATGCGCGAATTGGCGCACTGTGAATAATGAAAATCGTAGGGTTACCAGGCGCGACATCCGCTACAAAAGCATCTTCTACCACTCCTGGATCCGCAACGTACGGCAATCTGGCGATAAATTTTATCGCGCCTGTAGAGCAATCAATAAAACTAACGCCAATACCCATCTCCGGAGTTGATTTGCCTTCGTCTTCAAGCACTGCAACTGGACCGAAGACTAAAAAACCACCACCTACTGAAAGCGGAGGATACGATGCATCGCTTTTATCGGGTTCGCACGCGTAGGCAGGCGGCGCGCAAAGATAGGTAAAAAGAAATAGCGTCCCTGTAAACTTCAAATAACTATTCACCCAGCACACATCCAAAATGAGTATCCATAGATTTTATCATTGGCCGAGCAGACGAACCATTATCATTAATCATGCTCTGCATCCCTGTAGGTCTTTAATAGATTGGCATTTGAAATTGCATTCTTGCCTTACAGCGCTTCGCAACCTCGCCGAACAACGTATTAGAAAGCGCGCAATTTTGCTGAGCGTACGTCGCCCACAGAGACCCCAAATCAACATCGCCGGCCATGTATTTCACAGCCTTGGCGTAATCCATCGAAGCAGATGCCTTATTCACGATTGAAACCGCCTTATAAAATCCATCTCCAATCACGCCAGTCCGTAAATAGATAACTTCATTTAAACGAAAACTGGTTAGCTGAGTCTCACAAGACAAACTTTCTATCGGTGCTTCTGCCCCGGAAGCCGCGTTGTTTTCATCTTCGCAATAGCTATCTTTAAGCTTAATCCAGTTTTTCTGGGCAGCCAAGAGATCTGCTTTAAGAGGAGTATCAAGCTCAAGCATCAAGGCCTTGTATTGCTCATTCAGTAATTTATCGATCTTCTTATAGGCGACGCTTGAGCAATTAATAATATCCGCATTGGTTAAAGCAGTAGCCCCACACCGAGCGTCCGCGAACACGCAACCGATTGAAGCGTACAGAATACAAGAAATTACGCATACCCTGCCAACTACCATTAACGCTCGCATAACATTTACACCTTGACGAAATTGTCTGGAGTACCACCCATACGCTTAAAAAACGGTCGAAGGATACATGAAAAACGCGAATCTTTTGTTATCGCCTGACTTGGACACCCACTCTCCGCGGTATCCCTCACCGTCAGATGAGCCAGAAAACTCTGCACGCTCGGAAGCTTTACCCGAACTGAATTCTATGAGGTTAACCTTACCAGCCCCGATGCATCCGCCAAGCACAATTTTTTGCTGTGAGGTTCTGTAACTATACGCCCCGCGGCTGTTGCATCCCTGCTCAATGAGTTGACTAACAAACCACGCAGACTTAGAAACCCTTCCGATGTATGTCGTCGCAGGGTGACGAGACGACAAGGCACAATTTAAATAACAGGCCATCTGGAATAAATCCGGTTTATCCGAGTCAAAAAAGAAATAGGATGCCTCGCCGACTATTTTTTTATTCCGGTAAACTGGAATATCAAGATTAAGGGCGTCGCCATCCGCTGAATCAGCTGCACCTCTTTTCACTCTTAAATTATCCTGAGTCGCCTCTCCACAAAATGCTGCTACAACAGCGTCACTAAAGGCGACGTCGTTATTATGCACGGCTGCCTCACCGCTCCCGCGGCACTCGTAGCCGTACCATAACAGTACCGACTTCGAAGATAACGCTTGCGAAAAACTGTAAACCCTATCAATGACAATCTTTCGATCAATATAATCAAAAATTATCCACTGTCGCGCTTGCGAAGATGAAAAATCCAGGTGTTCAAGGATGTACCTATCACTGTATTTATAGAGCGAATTAGCACTCATCATTCCTGTGTTCTCAGAAACGACGGAGAGTTTATGTCCTGAAACCCCTTCAATCAAGAAGCCGCCGCTATCAAGTACAACATCACAGCTATTTGCGTTGTCCTGACCGACCGTGCAAGACTCGTGTTGTGGCAGCACCTTACCTGCAAATAAAAAAGTCGATGCAGACACGAGCAAAACAAAAACAATAAATTTCAATTGTCATTCCTTGTCAAAAAATCCATTAACTTACCTTACAGCTTTTAAAACGCTTGCACGGTCTTAGCGATTATCTATTCTTATAGCTGGCCCATGTTTTTCAATTGAATACGACCGACACCATGCACCTTTAGTTATCTTCACTAAATATCAAATTAAAGTCGCCATCATCAAAGCTATAATATCGAGTGCGATAGACACGCGAGACGGGCTCCTTGTTAACGCCAACCTCACCATCCTGGGTGAGTCCAGTTATGACTATCAATTTACTATCCACTTTATAATCAATATCAAATGACTCTTCGGTATCTTCATTATAGGCCAGATAAGCATTCGGCAGGCTTCTCACAACAACACCTTTCTTTGCGTCAATGACTTCCCCACACACTGAAGCGCCGCCGCAGTCGCCGGTGAATAAAATATAATGCCCTGCAAAATTCACGGGTTGTTTTGCAGCGGCCCGCCTTAAATCATTCCACTGTGCACCCGCGGTTTCGCTGTTAACTAACGGAGCGTTTTTTCCGGCATAAACATCGTCAATTTTATAACTTGAAAATTGTGGAGTAGCTGCGAATGCTGCCGAGCTTAACGGCAACAGCGAGAATAGTGCGCTAGAAACAATTTTATTGGCCATCTCGCTTAGGCGTCCTAAACACATAACCCCCCCTATCCTGCGTAATGTTGAGTACTATTACGAATCGGCGTCACAGCGCAACGAACAATCTTAAATTAACGAAGATAAACCAATCCACCTGGTCAATGCTTTTCCGTCTTTATTGATGTACGTGACTTTTAAAAAGCCGGCGCTGAATTTTAATAATTTAACGTCATCCCCTTTTACCAAGTAACTTTTTAGGCGTGAAGATTCTGATGAATCCGAATACAAATAAGCTTTTTCTTCACTCACCTTGGCATGCACACCTTCTTCTTTAAGCCTCAAAGCTCTGCCATCGAAAATATCATCAGCTTTGAGCTCCGAAAATTCCAATGACATGGGACGCACGCGCTCAATTACTTTTGGTGATGGCCATGCTTTGAAGCACAATCCTCATATTGCTCTGCATATTCTTTATCATAACTTAGTGCAACAGGCTCCTCAAGATCGGCCGATGAGTTAACTAGCAATTGGTCATTGATATAATATGTCACCCAGCCGACGATACCCTCACCCGAGGTTTCATAATTTAGCTGTGCAAAGACGCGCTCACCATCATCATTGTCAATCAACAAATTTACCTTGTCTCGAGTCGTATATCGAAAAGGGAAATTGCTGCTTCTCACCAACTCGGTCAGGTACCCATAACAACCTTCACTAAAGGAGCGCACATCTACCGTTTTCACGTTTTCTCCAGCTAACGCAGAACCAGTAACAATAGATAGCGACGTTAGAAACATTGCCTGAAGTTTGATTATATTTATGACCTTTAATTTTTTCACTTAAACGCGCCTCTTTAACAGCAGTAATTTAGATATGAGTTTGGTGAGCCGTTTGCGCGCTTACTTTCTAACAGTGCGGACAACCCAAAATAAAGCATGAGCTATTTTTTAACAATATTAATTAATAACAACTTGTTATTTAAAAACTCATAGTAGCGCTGTCTACTACCTTGATCTAACTCCTCGCCCTTCATACCCGTTTCCGTATCGGCGGCGACCCCAGTGATAATTAGCAATCGGCTATCTGGCTCAGACGCAGCTGAAAACGGGGCAGTGCCATCTTCCCCATCGATATAATAGGCATTAGGAAAGGACTCAACCACTTCGCCTGTTTTTACATCCAATATTTCACCACATAAGGTGCTCCCACCGCACCCAGTGGTATAGATGACATAATGACCGGCGAAGTTGACTGGCACTTTCAGCGCATTTTTTCGTACCTCCTCCAAATTCTTATCGCCCTGCGCTCCAGCCTTCAGCTTGTGCGCGCCGCGGTATACTTCGCTTACCTTATAACTGTCGAAGGCAAGCGGTGAAGCATAAGAAATTTCTGGCGCCAAGAAAAGCGTGATCAAAATCCAATAACGTGATGAAAAATAACTGTCCATGCGGTGATAACTCCATCAAGCGTTCATCATGTTTTGTGAGATTTTTCAAAATTTATACCATCACCAGCATACTACGGCAGTAGATAATGTATCTGGAAGTAGTCGCACGCCCTCTTGTTCGGCAGATGTAGGGCAAGGTATAGGTCAGTTTCGCCTTACTGACGCTGAATGACAGCACTTGCAGGCAACCCCCGAAGCCTCGCTTGGTCATGCCTGGTTGACCTTGGTCCCGCTAGCAAAAGTCATCCACTTCTGGTGCAACGATTAAAGCATTCAAAACGTTTAAGTCAAGAGCCGACAGGTGTGTTTATACGCTCTATCACCCTCAGGGGAATTTTTGATTTTTTATCTTTTAGCAACATAAGTTTTTTATATTCAACGTATTGTTTGACTGCTTCGTTTTTCTTATCGATTATCCAGTTTGAATCTGCCAAGTTTAACCAAGCTACGGCTCTGCAGGGATCGGCGCTTACGACATTATTTAGGAAGGTAATGGATTCCATAGCACTGTTATTCTGCTGTAGAAAAAATGCATAATCATTGATCGCAGAAATTACAACTCTCTCTACATCTTTATCCTTCAACCAAGATACGTCGTAACCATCTGCAAAACTCGAAAGCCTTGCAATTGCGTCCATAACTCTGCCGTCTTTAAACATCGCTAGGGCATCAGTATGAGCAATCTCCATCATTTCTGCGTAAAGATTTTTATATCTCCTATCACTAACGCCTATGTGTTGATATACATTAACCAAGCTACTGTCTAAACTACACAGCCCAACAAAATCCACATCATTTATAACTATTGCGTCAGACTGCATTTCAATACTAATACTTCTTCCCTGAGCCTGGCTTTTGTCATAGCTGTTGATCTCAGTCGTTACCGGCACTAGCTTACCTTCAAAGCCACCTTTGATAGCTAATAAATTCGCAGCAACCACACAACTACCAGCTGTCGCTTGTCCAAACTCATCACCCCCAGCAAAAACTAATATCGATTTATGGTTATCTGCCTCTGTGAGAACCGCACTTCCCGAGGATGACGCATACAATGAGAGGTTATTTCCAGCCATCGCCGAAACGGAAAATAATAATGCCGAAAAAGAGAATACAATGTTGAAGTGGATTTTCACTACGAGCCGATTCCTTGGATTTTTTAAAGTTCAGGTATTTCTCTAGCGGGAATTGTATTTTTATTATTAAGCTATCACAGGCTTTGCGGCATATCTCTATAGTACGCATGCGATTTAGCGGTTAGCGACAGCATTTAACAGCCGTTGGCGTTTGCGCATTGAATCCAGCCATTAATATACTTACCTTTCAACGTTTTATATACAATAGATAACCACCCGCTCTCGACAGTTTCCTGAGAAACGAGATCCCCTGGCACTAGATACATACTCGTCACCTCTGTTAAGACTGGAGATCTATAGAGTAGCGTTTTTTTGTTTATGACCAGATTCACCGGGTCGCCTGAACGCCATTTTCTATAGGACTCCGAGTTTAGTTTTTTCAAAATAGACACCTTGCTCTTGTACGGGAACGTATATATTAAGTCCTCATAATTTTCCGCTAAAATATCTGAACCATTACCAAAATATCTCGATAAACCTTCATCATATACATACCTATCCCCGTCATTTTTATAAATGCTTATCGTGTAATATTCCCCTGAGTATCTGACTCCGGTATCAGAACGAATTTCAACGCTATGAATCACAAATAAATCGTTGGTGCTTCCGCCATCAGTTTTATAGAGGAACGCGTCTCTGACTTTTCCTGTCTCAGCCAAATAGGGTAATTGGCCAATTGTTTTCCTGGAACCATCGGAGCAACTTAAAAAATTTATATCAATTCCTAATTCAGATGTCTGATTTTTATCTACCGATTCATTTTCGATAGGTGCAAAATCAAAAATTATTGCGCCTCCTTTGATAGGAATCGGCTCATAAGCTCGCTCTTTAGGAAAATCGCATGCAAAAGCGCCCATCGCAAAAAAATTCAACACCAACAACACCGCGGGCTTAATGACGTTCATACTATCTCCGAATACAATCCAAATTCAGTGGTCGATGGTGATCGAGATTGGCGCGATACCTAACGCCCGAAATGCTTTGGCTCACACATAATTACTGAGCTTTTAAATAGGCCTTTATCGCTGCTGCATTTTTATACTTAAAACTCTGCGGCACCCCACTTTGAAAACCTTCAATACCACCAAGCCGCCCATCAAACTCAATTAACTTGTTCGCAGACAGTGTGTTGTTAGATTTTTTATAATAGCCGAAGACTTGATAAAGTGTGCCGTACGTCCCATCGCCTCTGCTTGTTAACTCCCAAGATACCAACGTTAAAACATTGATTTTACCCTTCACGGGATAGAAAAATATTGACTCGACCTTCGGGCTAGACCCGGCCACATCGTATTTATCTACCAACTGCCTCGTCTTGACGCCATCTGCACCTATCACATCCAAGACTAACGAGACGGGGAATTCTTCATCGCCGGTTTCTAGAACAGATAATTCCCCCCCATCAACTACCGCTGTCTTATAGGGGCCTTGAATGAGTCGACCTTGCAAATATCGCTCATCAGCTTTTACTGACTCGCCAACAAAAAATAAAACCAAAGCGATTAAAACCATATAATGCCGCATTATAAAGACCCTTTTATAAAAATCGTTATACTCAAAAGGTAGACAAACACTCCCCCCACCCTACATTTATAATAACAATTAAATGATGTAAATCCATCTACATGTTGCGATCCTTTTAAGAAGCCTCATCAGCTATTTCCAGGCTTTTTCTCGCAGTTCATTCAGCTCTCGACTCAACGCGCTTGGGTATTTTCGCCCTGTTACCGTTTTGCATCATTGCATCGCGATACTCAGCATAATATAACTTGGCTTCATTTCGTTTACCCAGCGCCCACAGCGAGTCGGCGGTATTCAGTTTTAGCGGGATCCTACTCGGGGCAATATCTAACAGTTTCTTGTAAATTCGCATCGCAATAACATGCTCCCCCTCGTTTGCCAAGTAAAATCCTATGTCGTTTAACGCCGAGATATTTTGCTTTTGCGGGAAGCAGGCCATATAGGATTGAGCGCCCATAAACATCTCTGACTTAATCGCTTCTTTCCGAGACGTTTTATCAGCAATGTCAATAACTGCTTTGACTAAATCTTGCGGCGATATTATTTCGAGTTCGGGTTTAACTATTTCTCCGGCATCAGTGATCCACTCTCCAACCTTCCAACTTCCTGAACAAAATTGCGCAGGTAGAGTAAGCAATACACATCCGGACTGGAGAGAAATCATATCGCAATAATTTTTTTCTGTTGTGCTAATTTGCTCACCATCATTTAGCACCCCGAAAACCGATCGTTGCAAAACGACTAAGCTTCTATCAGGTGCAAGTGCGTCCGAACTTATGCCTGCGCCAACGCCTATATCGTTACTCAGAAAAGGATCGTAAATAGAAAAGCGAGTATTGGAATTTTCGTAGCTGACTTGCTGCCAAACTGAACTTTCAGCACGCCACCCACTAAACTTTAACTTAGCACCATTCGCTCCAACGAGGTCGAGGCCGTCAGCGAAAACCATGCTGCTAAAGCATGACAATACAACAGCATATTTGAAGCCGAAAATCTTAGAACTTTTCAATTTAAAGTTCCGTCTTAACGTTATCACCACGGGTATCTGGCGTACCGTGTCCGCCTAAGCCGTACTCATTCTGGCTGCGCGGGTATTTTGCTCGTTGCTCGAGTAGTCCTGTGCTCATCGGAAGCTTCCTGCTTTAAAGACACTGAATTGCGCTGTTAGCAGCAACGCCTTGCATCGCCAAGCGTGCCACGGCGCGTGCGCCGATCTCACGTTGGCTCTTCTCAACATCCAGATAACACGCCATCGCTCGAGGCAGATCTCTCGAAACCAGCTTACCTGTCTCATAAGACTCACCCAACTGAATCAGCGCGCTTGCTGAGCCCTGTCTCGCAGCACCTTCAAGGGAAGCGAGTGACTTTTGCGGATTGATACAAGCGCGCGACTTGTCGTACTCCCCCTCATCACAATAAAACTCAGCTAATGCGACACCCGCGTCAGCAATCCTGTTTGAGGCAGTGATCAAAAGGTCGTAGATCCTGGGCGTGGCTAACTGCGGCGCCTGCCCTGAAAGGCTTATGCTGGCCGCAGGGAATGCCGCTTCAGCCGATCCTTTTTGTGCGCCATCAAGGTAACTGTCCAAGGCGGCCTCGTACAACTGAGCTGAAGAGTCTGACTGCACATAAATGCCTAAATCGTTAAACATCGCTCCTCTGCGCAATGCACGCTCATCTGCCGGCAGTGCGGAGGCCTGCGCCTGAGCATCCAGCACCGTTTCGAGAGACCAATCCTCAAGGCGATTAACCACCCAGCAATCACTGTGCTTGAAGGTGAGTATTTTCAAAACTGAACCTTGCTGGTCTCGTGCAATGAGCCTGTTCGGTAACTTAACCTGAACGATCAAACCAGACTTCAAGGAAAATAGATTCAACTCGTCCGCGTCCAGAGACGTTATTTTTTTCTGTATCACTCTGGGTTTGCTTCCATCAGCGGCGACCTCCAGCTTCAGCAATGGCGATGCGCTAAAAGCCTGGCGCACTTCGGGTGTGGCTGAAAATTCTTTCACAAACGCCGCGAAGTCATCACTTGGGCAGCTCGCTGCAACAGCTACTGAACCCGATCCGCATGCCAGCAGCACCAACACTCTGACACTGAAAAGCCAAAACCTAATGTCCATTTTCATACCAATCATCCCTCAGACAACAAGAAAAATCTTCGGCGCCGTCTTTCATCATCGTTTTCATCCTGGCTTCGATGACGATCCTCTCCCAAGCGTTCAGCTGAATCTCGGTCCCGTGTGATCACGCGTTGCGCCGTGCCCAGTTTCACATGCCGATTTTGCGCAACGGTCAAGTATTCGTCCATGCGCACTTCAACTTTTTGGTGGGCATGCGTGGTGCCGGGTTATTCAGCTTTCAGCTCGTTGTAGGTTTCTTTCAACAGTGTCGTCGCGTTTGTTACCGACGAGGATTTCATTGCCGTATTCGATGTTTTCTCCCTATTCACGCCTAAAGTACGTGGTTTTCTTTGTAATAAAGGTGCTTGCCGATCAACGATTCGCCGGTCGCCTTCAAGGAAGATCAATAGCACCTCCTTACCGATACGCGGGATGGTGATGCCATAGCGGTCGCCTGATCAGCAGCTTGAGATGCATAGCCAGCAGTTGGTTTTGTCGTTGGCCAAGTCTTCGCAATGTTGGAGTAACAACCACAAATCGTTCCACCCAGGTCGGAAAGTTCCAGGAAGCGCCCAGTGGTGGGCATGGTCTGGTTGCCCCAGCCTTCCGCTTGGTGATAGTCGGCGCAGTGGCGCTCGACGGTGCGATGACTAAAGAGCTCCTGACGTGAGTGCGTCAGCAAACAGCTTGGGCCAGGCCAAGGCCGCGCCCAACCTCTTCAGGTTTATAGGTGGCATCGAGTAAGTTCGTCATTTTTCAAAGTCGTCAGCTCGATGGGGGACGCGACCAGTGCGCGTGGCCAAGCGAACCGCGAAAAAAACTTTAAATAAACTTAATTATTTCCAACTACAATCGAACTATCTCGAACCCATCCTTTGGTGATAACCTTTCCAATATAAGTCACCTGATAATACAGACCTTCCCCGCTTTCATAATAGTCATTAAGAACTATTTTATCTCCCTTCAAGAGATAAGCTTTTTTTTGGTCAAAACCGCCATCTATGTTTTTTTCTAAAAAGTAAACTTTGTCTTCGGAAACAGTCGCTTCCACAACGTTACTTGTACTTTGCTTTAGAATCTGCGGCTCAGAGCATGATGATTCAGTACACATCTGTCGCCTTTCCAGTTGCTCCGAAAATTCTTCTGAATTTTCGCACTTATAATAATCTTTGATCTTATCGGAATAGCACAACTTTTCCCTGCGCCTAAACGGACCATCAGTATAATCACTGAAAATTCCGCCATTAATAAAGTCGGGATTAGTAACGGTTTTCACCCTTGAGGTTTTAAATTTGCCCAACCCCACGTCATAGACAAACAAAGAATAACTCTCATTCACGTCGCTTTCCCCATATTTCAGCGTAAGTACGCAAACTTTCGGATTACCGGCAGCTCCGAAATACCCCAAAAGCTCGCCAGATTGCTTATCAAAATTTAGTAGATACGTTTCATTCATACTATTTATTATACTGACTACACCACCACGAACTTGAACTGAGTCATCACCACCTATACAGTCGCCCGTTACATTTCGTTCCGTCTGCGGCGGAATAGTTACTTGTTCAAAGTGGGCGCGGACTGGAGCCGAAATTATAAGCCCAATTATAAAACACGCTGAAAAAGTCCTCATCTAACGACCTCTTTAATTTTAAAAACTGAACGCCATTCCGCTCTTCAGAAAGGAGTAAAACAACTGGCCATTGTATCGATCTGGCTTTTCACAGCTACTACGCAATGCCACCTAGGATATTCATATGATACCCACTACCAGCGAAACAACCGCACAGCAGGCCTACCACTCACATTCTCGCCCTGACGAAGATACTACATTTACAGTCGTATAAAACGAAAGCTTTTTGCCGTTTTTCTTAGCACACAGATTGATGAGACACTAGCCCCTTGAGCTAACACTTAATATTCACCGATTATGTTTCCTTTAAAGACCGCCAACCATATGTTTGTAGCTTGCTGTGGTATTCGCGAATATACTTCCTCGACCCTCTATCTTTCAAAACTAAAGAAATTTGCGTGATTTTTGATCAGGGAATAAACACTGCCAGGCCTCATTCATCAAATCCTGCCAAAGTAAAATGGCTATCTATCAGCTTCGGAGCAGCTGAGTTTTTTGATGGACGCGGAGGCAATCGGTATCACGCAGTTTCTACGCTGTTCACCAATTGGCCGAAGGGGAGTTAAGCTTAAAATAAAATGAATACCATCCTCTTTTACGGAAATATCGTCAAAACCAACATCCGAAAAATCAAAATCAAATTTCTTACCTTCAAATGAGCAAACGTTTGACGTCGATAATACAGCCCAGTAGTTCTCGGCACTAAGCACCTGCACCACAAGACAGCTATCATTGAACGTTTTTACATACCTAACAACATTATCGCCTATACGACCCGTTCCTACCTGTGAGACAGCACCCAACTCTGGAATACCTGCGACTGCGCCACCGATTGAAATATTAAAAAGATGGGGAAAATGCGAGAAAACTTCATGAATCACCTCAAATAAGCAGCATGTCTATTAAATAGATCTTCAGGCACATTACGCCAAATCAAGCCTTTTCACATTTAATAAACCAGACTTTATATCCAGACATGAATCCTACTCAGACCTGTGTTGTTCAGCTACCGACAAGTACCTCATAGCGGCTTTATGTGACAAATACTTTTGAGTTTCTAAATTAAAAACGAGAGCAGGTGTAACGCACCCTTTTCTCATAACCCAATCGCCTGGTGAGTTCTTCTCAAGCTCCTCTGAGATTTTTGTTAGAGCGTCGCCTCCCAAGCCAGCCACGCAAGCGCCGAACACGCTGCTATAAGCGGCTTCTGCTTTGTCGTTATTCTCAACCAGCGACTGATACGTTACGGAGCTAAATGGCACTTTTTTCTTTTTTGATAAAATGTATTAGATAATGAAATCTCATCCGCAGACGCTACAACCTCTTCACTTAACAGTAAAAACTGTTCATCCTTGAAAAACGCGATGATACTTCTATCATAGCAAACGCTACTTGACGGGCTGCAGAACCGATATCGCAACGAGATGTTATTATCTGCGACTGATAATCCTTGAAAAATCTCCAAACCACCTTTGTTTTTAATGCTATTAGGAACCAGTTCTTCATTACGCAAAATTTCTCTGCTATTTGAAATGACACTCAACGTGTAAAATTGACCACCTTTATCTACAAGTTTTATTGTATCTGGATTTCCATCCCCGGTTACATCTCGCTTCATCACTAAAAAATCTGATGCGCTTGCAATGCTAATGATCGCATCAAAAGAAAACGCAATAAAAAATTTAAAAACTGATAATAGATTCATGGCATGTACTCCAAACCATCTTACAAAAAATAGGACACCCAAGCTTAAATATTTTTATTCTTAAATCTGACACCTGATACTAGCGGTTGAACGTGTAGCTTGTTTAGCTGTTAAATTGGTCAGGCCCGCATTGGCGAGCCTCCAAGTTAACGTATTACCCGCAAAATACACTTATGTAGGACGAAGAAGTTTTATCGAAGCAAATCGCTTAAAGACGCTTTATCATAACGACTAAATTTATTAGCAATATTATCTGACGACACATCTAAATATACGGCATCATTCAAAGCATTGGCTTGATACACAGAAAAAACCGGATTTAGGCCAAACAAGTGTTTTTTTGTCTTCTGGTCGATTAATGTTTCAGGCACTGAAGAGCTCAAATCTTCCAGGGAATCATAAACTCTCCTAAGTTTAGTGGCACCAAAATCTGCCTCATCCACATTTAGTATAGATACCGGATTGCTCAATAGCGGATCTATAACTACAGCATCGGCGGTTTTTTTCCACTCATCGGTAAACGTATATGCTAAATCTTCATAATCTTCTACCAATGGCTTTTTTAAACCACACACCGCTTTGTTGATTAGCACACCATTTTGGTCGTTTCTAACGTCGGAATAAATACAGTCTATAAGGATTTCTCTGCCTTGCCTAACCAGTGTGAAGTACGTTCGAAAAGCCGAACGCGATGCCAAGTTTTCATAAAACAGAGCTTTACCGCCATTAAAATCAATAAGCGCCCTTGTATTTTCACCCTCAGTTCCAACAATATGCGCGACTGATTTGCTACCACCTGGCCAGGTAATATTTAAACTGTTTGTTTTATCATCGACCGAGTATATATCTTTTTGAGTAATCGCCGATTTTTCTGCCAGCGAGTGACCGGCAAATGAAAACGTGAGCACTGTTATGGCTATACGTACTTTTTTTAGATTCATAATTATTTCGTCTCCGGCGTGTTAGATGTGGCTTTTAATATAGATTCAAATTTTTTTGCATAGCTTGCAATTAGAGCCTTTTGATCTACGCCATTAATAACATTGCGAGCACCTTCATAATCTCTGGTCGTATTATTAACATAAGTACTCAGCTTTCCACCTGTAAATATTCCCTCCTCCATCCCCCAAATCATAATGGGTGTGGAATTTTCAAACCCGGCGGCTTCATCTGGATAATTTACAAAGTCGACTCCAAAATTTTTTTGGCTTTTTGGTGCCTTTTTCAAGTCAAATTAACTAATCCACGACCTCGATATTTAAAGCCAGGATTTACGGTATACATGACGTTAAATTCAAGCGCACTCTGCCTTATATAGCAATATATAAGGCTTTTAGAGATTTTAACTTTCTAAATCTATTGGTCCTCACCGTCCCGGATTGTAGTTTTGAAAATTCCGATTAATTACCTTGGTGAAAATCAACAACCAGACACGAATCATCCCCATGCTTTCCAAAAACTTCAAATTATGGAAGACAGTTCAATCCACCTGATCAACGCTTTTCCGCTTTTCATATTATAAGAAATTTTTAAGAACCCTGACTTATACTCTAAGAGATTAACCTCATCCCCTTTCACCAGATAACTTTTAATCCTGGCAGACTCTGATGGATCAGAATACAAAAAAGCCTTCTCCACATTAATTTTAGCAACCGCGCCGATGCCTTTAAGTTTTAAAGCTGCTCCATCAAAGATATCGGCGCTATTGATTTCTGAAAATTCTAACGAGTTTGGATGAATCACGTAATTAACCAGAACTATAGAAGCCACTGCTTTTGCGACATCGGCTGAGGGAAGCCGTAACTCCTTACTAGCACTATTAAATAAAATATTTCCTGTCGACCGGGAAAGTACTAACTCATCTACGCCATTAGGATAACTCCATAAAATCTGATAAGAACCGCTATCTAGCATATTTATATCAGGGATATTCGAATTATCTTCAATATCTTCGAGACTTATCAACCTATGGTTTGAACCTATCAAAACACCATGATCTGTTTCGCCTTTATAAAAATCAAGCACAGCGTCAGTAGGGAATTTTGAATACTGGTAAAGGCACGCGAATTCCGCCCCTAAATTATACTGTTTAAATAGATGGGCACCCGATGGAATTACCGTGCTGCAGTTCTCCGCAGCATGAGCAACACCGTAAAATAGAAAAAAGGCAAAAAAAACATTTGAAATCTTCATTACCACTCCGCCTTAAGCTTTGTATAAGCATTAGAAATTCTTGTATCGTAGCCAACTTGATTGGCACCATTATATTTCTTCGCAATTGTTAGCCAGTTTTTGTTCTTCATCGGTTCCAACATATTTTTTTCTTTAGTGAGAAAAACCTTAAAGTATTGCAGGTGTTGAAGTGCGCAGTAGTTTTGTGCCTCTACTAGTTCGTCAACACTTTCATACAATTGGGAATAATATTCCCCCATAACCTGAAACTTACCCCAGGAACATGCCTTGCTCGCAGAATCTTTATCTAGCTCACGGGCCCGCAGCAATCTCTCATATTGTGCTTGTTCGGTACCATATGAATAACCGGATTGGTAGACATGGACTATTTTTGGTTCAGTCGTAGACAAGTCATCCAACTGTTGGCTTGTGTAGCCTTTGACTTTAAGAAAACGGTACATATAGTGACGCTCGTAAAGTATTGCAGCATGCTGTTTTCCTGCGACGAACTCCTTAAACGGTACTTTATCACCCGTTTCGGCAACAGCGATGGCGCGAAGCACTTCCCTTTCGACCCCGAGCTGCGTAGCTAGTAGCTCGAAGTGCTCCTTAGTTACGTCACGAAAACCTACCTGGCAGGGTGAGTTGACGATTCCTTGCTCGAAACAGAAGCATCTATTACTTGGCAATAAGTTACTAATGATTGCTACTGGATGAAAGTGCGTTATTACACCTATGCCGTTTCCAATTGCTGCTCCACCGGTCAAGTCATCCCAAAATACCATTTCATCTATTCGTTCTTTTTCGTGCTTCAACGTCTTAGGCGAACCCTCCAACAATTGATCCAACTTGCTCCACTTAGGCGCATCGGCCTTGTCTTTCCACTCAGTCGGATGGTGTGCAATCAGCTTGCTCCACTGATCCCGCGTCTCCGCATTTTTCAGTGCCTCCGCGAGTTCGCCCGCATCGACCTCACCGTTGTGATTGGTATCGATCTTCGCAAAGAGGTCTTTGAAAAACTGTGGCGTGTCCTCTGGGTCGAGGAAGCCATCCGCTGCGGCATTGCACTCCTCAACAATCTGGAAGCCCAGTTTCTCCCAATCATGCTGAGTGACGATTTCCGCTTCTGTTTTTTTGATCAGGCCGCTCACCGGCTGGCCATTCTCAATCACACTCACTTCATACCAATCTTCAGTGCCTTCCTTGATAACTGGAGCCTTACTCAAATCGACCGCATGCTGGTTCTTGAGAGGGGTCACATCCGTAGCCGGGGCTTTTTTCTTGAGTCCAGCCCCTACCGCAAGGTGCAGATACTGCTTGCCGGATTTCAAGCCCGCGACGTTTTTGAGGAAATCTTTGACGCTTGCTTCGGCGGTAAAAATCTCCACGTGGACCTGGTGCTTGCTGTTGACACCACCCTCTTCGCTGGTGATATTTTCGGTGAACCCGAGATAACCGATCGGGTCACCCGCTTTGATGCCGGTGCTGGCCGTCTCAACGGTGTTGAAGCTGGTAGGTGTTAAAGAAGTCCAATCGAGAATGCGGTAATCACGCTGATTTTCGACACAGGCCCAAAAACTGGACGGTGCGGTTCCTGCACCCGCCAGATCGCCACTGATTTTAGTGCATTTGGCCATTCGGCGTGTAACACCATTAACCGTTAGATTCAGCACATCCTTGCTGTCGAACTCAACAACGCTGCCGGTAATAAGCTGCAGGTTGCCCAGCTTGGCCCCTGCGGGCTGACCGTTTTGTGGCGAAGCTGGATCGGCATATAAGTCGAGTTTGTTGACAACTGTGGCCTTGACCTTACCTTGCCAGTAATTGGGGCGCTGGCGCTCAACAATTTTGTCGGCTGTCCAGATATTCTTGGGCTCCGAGTTTTGGTAAGGCGCGCCGTTCTTCAGGTAGGCGAACCAAACTACAGCACCGGCCTCTCGGACTTTGCGGTTAACGTTCTTCACACTGCCGGAGAGAATTTTCCCCCTTGCATAGGTGACGTTACCGACGTCTTTCTGCTCGAGAATCTCAAGCTTGGTGCCCGTCGATAGTTTCCCTGGAGATGGGGTTCCGTTTGCTTCGGGGAACACGTCGTAGGCCTTGAAGTCGTTTACCGTCATGGTGACTTTGGGGGTGGGTCTTTCAGTTTCAGCTAATGGGTAACGCTGATACGGCAACAGATGCATATAGAAGCTGTAAAAATTCAGCGTATTTTGCTTGCCTTTATTCGGCCCTTCGTCGGGGTTAGGTACGGACTTGTACTCGTGCCGCACTAGACAGAAGGAGTTAGAGTATTTGAGTTTTTTCTCGTTATCTCCAAACGTCGACTCCAGATAATCGTCGTTAAGGCGGTAGGCAACCACTTCGCCGTCGGCCATGCAGCGCACCGGTTCATTCAGCACGCACTGAGGGGCGCTGGTGTCGGTGATGTGGATTCCGCCGTGCCAGAACTTATTACTGCCCAAGAGGTAGTGCCCAGATGTCTCCGCTCCCAGGGCCTGGTAAATCTCCTCTGCATCAGTGAACTGTTTACCGTCGGCCTTCCTGATGGGGTACTGAAAAGTCATCAGCGGCGCAGGACCGGCAGGCGCAGGCGCAGGGGCTGGTGCTGCAGGCGCAGGAGTTGGCTGTCCCCCCGTTCTGTACTGTGCCTTAGGGCGAAGAAATTTATCCGGCATCGGCCAGTAATTACTATTAAGGCCAAACTTAGCAGATTTCGGCCCCGTCGACGTTTGGGACCCAAAAAAATTGCCTTTTACCCGATTCGCGTCTAGATCTTCAACGACCCCGGTGTGCCCTCTGGTCACCCACAATGCGATGTCCCCACCATTAACATCGACATCGGCTAGCGGTATGACATCAAAATAAGTTGTATCGGTAGCTAACTGAGCTGTCGTTTTATAGGGAATGTCATAACCCGCATCCCGCAGCATTCGATTCAGCAAATTCGAACAATCGATTTCTTTGCGTCCGTTGTTATCTGCGTCTGCCGTACCGTGCCCGCCTAAGCCGTACTCATATTGGCTGCGTGGGTAGTTTGCTCGTTGCTCGAGTAGTCCTGTGCTCATAGGAAGCTTCCTGCTTTAAAGACAATGAATTGAGCTGCTGGCAGCAACGCCTTGCGTTACTAGGCGTGCCACGGCGCGAGCGCCGATCTCACGCTCGCTTTTTTCAACATCCTGATAACACGCCATAGCTCGAGGCAGATCTTTTGGAGCCAGCTTGCCTGTTTCATAAGACTCGCCCAGTTGAACCAGCGCACCCGCTGATCCCAGGCGCGCGGCACGTTCTAGGGAAGCAACTGACTTTTGCGGATTGATACAGGAACGCGATTTGTCGTACTCCCCTTCATCACAATAGAACTCAGCTAACGCGATACCCGCATCAGCAATCTTGTTTGATGCAGCGATCAAAAGGTCGTAGATCTTGGGCGTTGGTAACTGCGGCGCCTGCCCTGAAAGGCTGATGCTGGCTGCGGCAAATGCCGCTTCCGCTGAGCCTTTTTGTGCACCATCAAGGTAGCTGTCCAAGGCCGCCTCGTACAACTGAGCTGAAGAATCTGACTGCGCCTGAATGCCTAAATCGTTAAACATGGCTCCTCTACGCAATGCACGCTCATCCGCAGACAATAAAGTGGTCTGGTTCTGAGCATCCAATACCGTTTCGAGAGACCAATCTTCAACGCGATTAAGCACCCAGCAATCAGTGTGCGTGAAGGTAAATATTTTCAGAACTGCACCTTGCTGGTCCCGTGCAATCAACCTGTTCGGTAACTTCAACTGTAGGATTAGATCAGACTTCGAAGAAAACACATTCAACTCATCTGCGCCCAGTGCCGTGATTTCTTTCTGTATTACTTTGGGATTTCTTCCATCAGCAGCAACCTCCAGCTTCAGCACTGGGGATGCAGTAAAAGCGTGGCGCACTTCGGAAGTGGCCGAAAATGCTTTCACGAACGTTGCAAAATCGTCGCTTGGACACTCCGCTGCAAAAGCCTCTGAACTCAACCCACAGGCCAGTACAACCAACCCTTTAAGGCAAAAAAGCCGTAATCTATTGTTCTTTTTCATAACCAAATCATCACTCAGAAAACACAAAAAAAGCTTTCGGTTTAACCTTCTCAGGCGGCGTATTCATCAACGCCTGATCCATCAAACTCCCCGCCTTATCCTGATCCGCAGCCCCCGGCAACAGCGGTGGCTTAATCCCTATCCC
>NZ_VUAZ01000030.1 GCF_009296165.1 Pseudomonas kitaguniensis
CTTGGCTCAGCAATCGTTGGTTACATCTTTGATTTCTCGCGGAGTAACTTGTGATGCTGATAATCTTGTTGACTATCAGTCTGACTCCACAAGCACCCACACGAATTGCTTGATTCAGTTGTTAAAGAGCGGTTGGTTAAGATCTTTCGTCTCAACCGAGGCGCGCATTCTACAGCAGCCTCATTTGCTGTCAAGTGATTATTTTTCAGAAGTTTTCGAAGAATTCTTCAACAACTTCAACCACTTGCGCTTCCGATCTCTCGTTAGCGGGAGGCGAATTCTACAGCGTTAAACGCTGCTGTCAACACCTCTTTTTCTCCACTTTCGACCGAGAGGATCGAAACGTTAATAGAGCCAAACAACGCCGCTCTACCAACTCCTTCTGGGCTTCGATGAACTGAGGCAACTCGCTGTCGAATCTCGCATAACTCTTTGTTTACCAAGGAGTTTTCCGTTTCGACTGCGCCGGAAGTGGGGCGAATTATAGACTCCCAGAATCTGCCGTCAACCGTTAATTTTGCTTTTCTATCAATTAGTTAGGATTGATTAAAAAACAACCTAAATAGCGCCCTTAACGCTCTCTATATAGAAGGGTACGCTCAGATAACGCCCGCTGCTTTTAAAGCAGCCACCTGCGCCGGCGCCAAACCCAGCAGACTTTGCAGTACTTGAGCCGTGTGCTCGCCTAATAGAGGCGGCGCGCTACGGTACTCAACCGGGGTTTTGGACAGCCGTATCGGGCTGGCCACCTGAGGCACCAGCCCCGCCAACGCATGCGGCAATGCCATCGCCAACCCACGCGCCTTGACCTGAGGGTCGGCGAACACTTGCGCAAGGTCATTGATAGGCCCACACGGCACACCCACTCGCTCCAACTGCGAGACCCACTCAGCCGTGGTTTTGAAGACTGTTGCCTGACGAATCAGCGGGATCAGCTCTGCACGGTTAGCCACCCGCACCTTGTTAGTCGCAAAGCGCGGATCATCCGCCCACTGCGGCTGCCCGGCCACCTCGGCAAACTTGCGAAACTGCCCGTCATTACCGACGGTGAGGATGAAGTCACCATCAGCCGTGGGGAAATCCTGATAAGGCACGATATTCGGGTGAGCGTTACCCAAGCGCTTCGGCGACACACCCGTCGTCAGGTAATTCATCGCCTGGTTAGCCAGACACGCCACCTGTACATCCAGCAAGGCCATGTCGATATGCTGACCACCACCGTCGTGATCCCGGTGCGCCAGCGCCGCGAGGATCGCCACGGTCGAGTAAAGCCCCGTCAAGATGTCGGTCAACGCCACACCCACCTTGACCGGCCCGGCACCGTCTTCACCCTCTGGGCGACCGGTCAGGCTCATCAGCCCACCCAGCCCTTGAATCATAAAGTCGTAACCCGCGCGAGACGCGTAAGGGCCTGTCTGACCAAAGCCCGTAATAGAGCAGTAGATCAACTGCGGGTTGATCTCCTTGAGCGATTCATAGTCCAGCCCATACGCCGCCAGCCCACCTACCTTGAAGTTCTCGATCAGGATGTCGGACTTGGCCGCCAGGTCGCGCACCAGTTTCTGGCCTTCCGGTCGCGTGAAGTCGATGGTCACCGACTCCTTGTTACGGTTGGCCGACAGGTAGTAAGCCGCCTCACTGGTGTTCTCGCCGTAAGCGTCCTTAAGGAAAGGCGGGCCCCATGCACGCGTGTCATCACCATTACCCGGCCGCTCGACCTTGATGACCTCCGCGCCCAGGTCCGCCAGGATCTGCCCGGCCCAAGGGCCCGCCAGTACTCGCGATAGGTCCAGCACCCGCAGATGTGAAAGCGCGCCCATGCCGTGCTCCTATTAATAGAACGCTTGAAGACCGGTTTGCGCGCGGCCAAGAATCAACGCGTGCACGTCATGAGTGCCCTCATAGGTGTTGACCACTTCCAGGTTGACCAGGTGACGCGCCACGCCGTACTCGTCCGAGATGCCGTTGCCCCCCAGCATGTCGCGCGCCATACGCGCGATGTCGAGGGACTTGCCGCACGAGTTGCGCTTCATGATCGACGTAATTTCAACCGCAGCCGTCCCTTCGTCCTTCATGCGGCCCAGGCGCAGGCAACCTTGCAAGGCCAGCGTGATCTCGGTTTGCATGTCGGCCAGTTTCTTCTGGATCAATTGAGTGGCTGCCAATGGGCGGCCGAACTGCTTGCGATCAAGCGTGTACTGGCGCGCGGTGTGCCAGCAGAACTCAGCAGCACCCAGCGCGCCCCAAGAGATGCCATAACGCGCCGAGTTAAGGCAGGTGAACGGGCCTTTCAAACCACGCACATCCGGGAAGATGTTCTCTTGCGGCACAAACACGTTGTCCATGACGATTTCACCGGTAATCGAGGCGCGCAGGCCGACCTTGCCGTGAATCGCCGGAGCGCTCAGACCTTTCCAGCCTTTCTCCAGGATAAAACCGCGAATATCGCCGGCATCGTCCTTGCCCCACACCACAAACACATCTGCGATCGGGCTGTTGGTGATCCACATCTTCGCGCCGGTCAGGCTGTAGCCGCCGTCCACCGAGCGCGCACGCGTGATCATCGCGCCAGGGTCGGAGCCGTGGTCCGGCTCGGTCAGGCCGAAGCAGCCGATCCATTCACCAGACGCCAGCTTGGGCAGGTACTTCTGCTTTTGCGCCTCGGTGCCGAATTCGTTGATAGGCACCATGACCAATGAAGACTGCACGCTCATCATTGAGCGATAGCCGGAGTCGACACGCTCGATCTCACGCGCAATCAACCCATAGCTGACGTAACTCAAGCCACTGCCACCGTACTGCTCGGGGATCATCGCACCCAGCAAGCCGGTCTCGCCCATCTCACGGAAAATCGCCGGGTCGGTCTGTTCATGGCGGAAGGCTTCGAGCACACGTGGGGCCAGCTTGTCCTGGGCAAATTGCTCAGCGCTGTCGCGCACCATGCGTTCTTCTTCGGTGAGCTGCTGATCGAGCAACAGTGGATCAATCCAGTTGAAGCTTGCCTTGCCAGCCATGAATAAGTCCTCGCGGGAAAAATCAGAAGTCGTGGATGCAGCCTAGGCGGCGCGGGCGACAAGGGCAAACGAGGTTTGTGCATAAGGTTGTGCTAATTTCTCACTCCGAAACCACCGAGAAGGGCGCAGACGCGCTTTATATGTGAGTACAACGTATATGCGCAGAAAAATTCCCAGCACCACCGCCCTGGTCAGTTTTGAAGCGGCGGCTCGCCACGAGAGCTTTACCAAGGCGGCGCTTGAGCTTTCCATCACCCAAGGTGCGATCTGCCGACAAATTGCGAGCCTTGAGGAATTTTTAAGTGTCGAGCTGTTTCGGCGATCGCGACGCGGGGTAAAGCTGACGGAAGCAGGGCTGTCCTATAGCCGTCGCGTCGCCATGCAACTGGACGCCGTGGAGCGCGACACTTTGTCGGTCATGGGGCAGCAGGGCGCCAACGTGATCGAACTGGCAGTGGTGCCAACTTTTGGCACGCAATGGTTGATCCCGCGCCTCAAGGACTTTCAATGCCGACACCCGGAAGTGACGGTCAACCTCACCAACCGCACGCGACCCTTTCTATTTGCCGATACCGAATTCGACGCAGCAATCTACTTTGGCGATGCCGATTGGTCGGGTACCGAATCCCACAGGCTGATGGGCGAAAACCCGGTTCCAGTGTGCAGCCCGACCCTGCTCGGCAGCCGCACGCACTTCAGCCCGCAGGCCATCGCAGAACTGCCACTGCTGCAGCAGACCACCCGCCCTTATGCGTGGCGCCAATGGTTCAACGCCCAACAGCTCAGCGTGCCCCGCGACATGACAGGCCCTCGTTACGAGCTATTCTCAATGCTGTCCCAAGCAGCCATGCACGACATGGGCATTGCATTGATCCCGCCGTTCCTGATTCAACGCGAACTGAACGAGCGCCGGCTGGTAATCGCGAGCCAAGAAGCGCTGAGCAGCTCGAAGGCTTATTACCTGATAATTCCCGAGAGAAAAGTCGAATCCGCGTCATTACACGCTTTCAGGGATTGGCTGATCGACCAATCACAGCGCTACAGCACCCATATTTAAAGGCCGATTCCAATTTACTGACCTTGTAGTCAGCTAAATAAAAATCCTACAGATATACGTATATGTCGCTTTTTATGGATTGTGCGAAGAAGCCAAAAATCCAACTGCAAGCCGCTACTATCAGGGGCTGTAGGGACTATTACCGATCCATGTACGGTTATTCACGCGAGAAATCAAAAACGCGATTTAACACCGCTTTAACCCTTTAACCACCTGTATTAAAAGGGTTTATCGCCGCGTATTGCGACAATCAGTCACAGGGTGACTTGTAGTTAATTTTTCGTCACCCGTCATAATCTCTTGAAGGCCGTAAAGTTCGCCTGCAAAATGCCGCGCCCCGCTGTCATTTCAGCGGGGTCGTGCTGATCGGCCGCCCCAGTTGCGCCACTCGCGGTGCACTGGCCTTTTTACAAAATCAAAGCAAAAAGATCATGCAGGAGATTTGACGTGCACATTGGTGTTCCTCTCGAAACCCAGACCGGTGAAACGCGGGTAGCTGCCACCCCGGAAACCATCAAGAAGCTGATCGGCCAGGGCCACAAGGTCACGGTACAAAACGGCGCAGGCCTTAACGCCAGCATCGTCGACAGTGCCTATGCAACCGCTGGCGCAACCCTTGGCAGTGCGAGCGATGCGTTTGGCGCCGAGCTGATTCTGAAGGTGGTTGCCCCCAGTGACAGCGAGCTTGCGCTGATCAAAAGCGGCAGCGTCGTGGTGGGCATGCTCAACCCGTTCAGCAACGAGACCATTGCCAAGCTGGCCGAGTGCGGCATCACCGCCTTCGCACTGGAAGCTGCACCGCGCACGTCGCGCGCCCAGAGCCTCGACGTACTGTCGTCTCAGGCGAACATCGCCGGCTATAAAGCGGTGCTGCTGGCAGCCCATCACTACCCACGCTTCATGCCGATGTTGATGACCGCCGCGGGCACCGTCAAAGCCGCTCGGGTGCTGGTTCTCGGCGCTGGCGTTGCGGGCTTGCAGGCCATCGCCACGGCGAAACGTCTGGGTGCGGTGATCGAAGCGTCCGACGTTCGCCCCGCCGTAAAAGAGCAAATCGAATCGCTTGGGGCCAAGTTCGTCGACGTGCCGTACGAAACCGATGAAGAACGTGAATGCGCCGTCGGCGTCGGTGGTTATGCGCGCCCGATGCCGGCCAGCTGGATGCAACGCCAAGCCCTGGCCGTGCACGAACGCGCCAAGCAAGCCGACATCGTCATCACTACCGCGCTGATCCCCGGCCGTAAAGCGCCGACCTTGCTCAGCGCCGATACCGTTGCGCAGATGAAACCCGGCTCAGTCGTCATCGACCTCGCGGCGGCGCAGGGCGGCAACTGCCCGCTGACCGTCGCTGACCAAGTGGTGGTGGAAAACGGCGTCATCATTTGCGGCCCTACCAACCTGGCGGGCGCTGTAGCCGCCGACGCGTCGGCCTTGTATGCGCGCAACCTGCTGGACTTCCTCAAGCTGGTGTTTAACCAGGAAGGGCAGTTTGAAATCAACCTCGAAGACGACATCGTCGCCGCGTGCCTGATGTGCCGCGACGGCCAAGTCATCCGCAAAAACGCCTAAACAAGGATTCAGACGATGGAAGAGCTTATCTCCCCCGGTATCTACAACCTGATCATCTTTGTACTGGCGATTTATGTCGGTTATCACGTGGTCTGGAACGTCACACCTGCACTGCACACTCCGTTGATGGCAGTGACCAACGCTATTTCGGCGATCGTGATCGTCGGCGCCATGCTGGCGGCAGCCCTCACCGTTACGCCGCTGGGTAAAACCATGGGCACCCTGGCCGTGGCGCTGGCGGCGGTCAACGTGTTCGGTGGCTTCCTGGTGACCCGCAGGATGCTTGAGATGTTCAAGAAGAAAGCCCCGAAAGTAAAAGAAGAGGCGCCAAAGTAATGAGCATGAATCTGGTTACGACGCTCTACTTGATCGCGTCGATCTGCTTCATCCAGGCCCTCAAAGGCCTGTCGCACCCCACCACGTCGCGACGCGGCAACCTGTTCGGCATGCTCGGCATGGCGCTGGCCGTGCTGACTACCGTGGGCCTCATCTATAAGCTCGGCGCCGAGCTTGCAACCGCCGGCATCGGCTACGTGATTGTCGGCCTGCTGATCGGCGGCACCGCGGGCTCGATAATGGCCAAGCGCGTTGAAATGACCAAAATGCCGGAGCTGGTGGCGTTCATGCACAGCATGATCGGCTTGGCGGCGGTATTCATCGCCATCGCAGCGGTGGTTGAGCCGCAATCGTTGGGCATCGTCAAACACCTGGGTGATTCGATTCCTGCCGGTAACCGCCTGGAGCTGTTCCTCGGCGCCGCGATCGGTGCCATTACCTTCTCCGGCTCGGTGATCGCCTTTGGCAAGCTGTCGGGCAAGTACACGTTCCGTCTGTTCCAGGGCGCACCGGTACAGTTCGGCGGGCAGCACAAACTGAACCTGGTGCTCGGCCTGGCAACGCTGGGCCTGGGCCTTGCGTTCATGTTCACCGGCAACCTCAGCGCCTTCGCCTTGATGCTGGCGCTGGCCTTCGTGCTCGGCGTGCTGATCATCATCCCGATTGGCGGCGCCGACATGCCGGTGGTCGTCTCGATGCTTAACAGCTATTCCGGCTGGGCGGCGGCGGGTATCGGCTTCTCGCTGAATAACTCGATGCTGATCATCGCAGGCTCGCTGGTCGGCTCCAGCGGCGCGATCCTCTCGTACATCATGTGCAAGGCGATGAACCGTTCCTTCTTTAATGTGCTGCTCGGTGGTTTCGGCAACACTGCCGATGCAACCGCTGCTGCAGGCTCGAAAGAAGCCCGCCCGGTGAAGTCCGGCTCTGCCGACGATGCGACCTTCCTGCTGACCAACGCTGACACAGTGATCATCGTGCCGGGCTATGGCTTGGCCGTGGCCAGGGCGCAGCACGCGCTTAAAGAGCTGACCGAAAAGCTGACCCACCGCGGTGTGACCGTTAAGTACGCGATCCACCCCGTGGCTGGCCGCATGCCCGGGCACATGAACGTGCTGCTGGCCGAGGCGGAAGTGCCTTACGACCAAGTATTCGAAATGGAAGACATCAGCTCCGAGTTCGGCCAGGCCGATGTGGTGCTGGTGCTGGGCGCCAACGATGTGGTCAACCCGGCCGCCAAGAACGACCCGAACTCGCCGATCGCCGGCATGCCGATTCTGGAAGCCTTCAAGGCCAAGACCATCATCGTCAACAAGCGCTCGATGGCCAGCGGCTATGCGGGCCTGGACAACGAGTTGTTCTACCTGGACAAGACCATGATGGTCTTCGGTGATGCCAAAAAGGTCATCGAAGACATGGTCAAAGCCGTCGAATAATTCTGCGCCAGCGCAATACCCTGAACCCCGGCCTCGCGTAGGCTGGGGTTTTTTATGAGCGCATGAAACCCGACCAAAGGCTCTAAATCGCTGCATGGCATTCGACCATGGTAGCGCGCCGAAACTTTTTGAAATCACTAAACTGCGCACCTTGCTTCCGTAGCCCGAGATAACAATCCATGTACCGTGATCGTATCCGCTTGCCTTCGTTGTTGAACAAGGTCATGAGCGCGGCAGACGCCGCCGCACTGATCGAGGACGGCATGACCGTCGGCATGAGCGGCTTCACCCGTGCCGGTGAAGCCAAGGCCGTGCCCCACGCCCTGGCCGAACGCGCCAAGACCTCGCCGCTGAAAATCACCCTGATGACCGGCGCCAGCCTGGGCAATGACCTGGACAAGCAACTGACCGAAGCCGGCGTGCTGTCCCGACGCATGCCATTCCAGGTCGACAGCACCCTGCGCAAGGCGATCAACGCGGGCCAAGTGATGTTTATCGACCAGCATTTGTCGGAAACCGTTGAGCAACTGCGCAACAACCAGCTCAAGTTGCCGGACATTGCGGTGATCGAAGCGATCGCGATCACCGAACAAGGGCATATCGTACCGACCACCTCCGTGGGCAACTCGGCCAGTTTCGCGATCTTCGCCAAGCAAGTGATCATTGAGATCAACCTCGCGCACAACCCGAACCTGGAAGGGCTGCACGACATTTATATACCGACTTACCGGCCGACTCGCACGCCGATCCCGCTGGTTAAAGTCGACGACCGGATTGGCAGCACCGCGATTCCGATTCCGCCGGAAAAGATCGTCGCCATTGTGATCACCAACCAGGCCGACTCGGCCTCCACCGTCACGCCGCCTGACGCTGATACCCAGGGCATCGCCAATCACCTGATCAACTTCCTCAAGCAGGAAGTCGACGCTGGCCGTATGACCAACAAGCTCGGCCCGCTGCAGGCCGGGATCGGCAACATCGCCAACGCGGTCATGTGCGGCCTGATCGATTCGCCGTTCGAAGACCTGACCATGTACTCGGAAGTGCTGCAGGATTCGACGTTCGACCTGATCGACGCCGGCAAGCTGAGCTTTGCCTCCGGCAGTTCGATCACCTTGTCCGAGCGGCGCAATGCCGACGTATTCGGCAACCTGGAACACTACAAGGACAAACTGGTACTGCGCCCGCAGGAAATCTCCAACCACCCTGAAGTGGTGCGCCGCCTGGGGATTATCGGTATCAACACCGCGCTTGAATTCGACATTTACGGCAACGTCAACTCCACGCATGTCTGCGGTACGCGGATGATGAACGGCATTGGCGGCTCGGGGGACTTCGCGCGCAATGCGCATTTGGCGATCTTCGTCACCAAGTCGATTGCCAAGGGCGGCGCGATCTCCAGCGTGGTGCCGATGGTCAGCCATGTGGACCACACCGAGCATGACGTCGATATTCTGGTCACCGAAGTCGGCCTGGCCGACCTGCGTGGCCTCGCGCCGCGTGAACGCGCACGGGTGATCATCGACAACTGTGTGCACCCGGCGTACCGCGATGCGCTGAACACCTACTTCGAAACCGCTTGCGCCATCGGCGGGCACACCCCGCACATCCTGCGCGAAGCGCTCAGTTGGCACATTAACCTGGAAGAAACCGGGCATATGCTCAAGGCCTGATTGATACAGATTCGGGCTGATGCAGATACAGTTTCATCAGCCCGCCTGTTTCAATGACACTTCCGTAAAAACTGTACTGCTGTACCGGTAGTTTCCTACCGAAATACCCTACGCAATCTGCCAGAGAAGCCAATTTTGCACACTTTCAGTGCAGACAGGTACAGTTGCCCCATTTCCGTACAGTACAGCCCTTATAAACAGCTAACTGGCCTCGCACAATACAGGTGAACTGTATCTAGTGAGTCTTGTGCCGGAGGAGGATCATTGGCATCAGTTAAACCACTACCTAATCCCGCCACAAGCGGAAGGATGTCACCATGGAACGTACACTCAGTTCCGATCTGTTCTTTGAAGAAAAAGCTGTAAACACCCAGGCTTCCATGCCTTTGCGCGTTATTGCCAACCTGATGTTGTGGCAGCGCCGCATCTCCAGCCGCCATCAATTGGCTCGTCTGGATTCGCGTCTGCTGGCTGACGCCGGTATCAGCGAAGCTCAACGCTACGAAGAGCTGAGCAAGCCGTTCTGGCGCTAATGAGCGCCCGCTGGCCCTGACCCACCGGGTCCACCGCCAGCAACTTGAATTGTAAAAACAAAGCCCGCCCCGGGTAACCG
The DNA here is from genome assembly GCF_009296165.1 of Pseudomonas kitaguniensis. Taxonomy (GTDB): domain Bacteria; phylum Pseudomonadota; class Gammaproteobacteria; order Pseudomonadales; family Pseudomonadaceae; genus Aquipseudomonas; species Aquipseudomonas kitaguniensis. The sequence continues at coordinate 9,699 of NZ_VUAZ01000030.1, forward strand.
GAGGCGGGCTTTGTTGCTTCTGCGATTCAGCTTTTGGTGCGCAAAACTGCAGCCTTTCAAGAAACCAGTACAGTTAAATAAATATCTCGGTCAGGCAGTACAATTTGAGATCCGGGCCGTTCTGGCGAAACTGAACGGTCAGGGTCTTCCCGAACCGATGAACTGCGGCTTAAGATCGCTCCACTACGTGGCGAACCTTGTAGAACGGGCGTCTGATGCCTAACAGCAACAATGCCCGTTTCGCAGTGGCCGTTTTGCGCCGCTTTATCTGTTCATCTACAGGAGTCATCCCATGTCCCGTCTTCGCCTGTTAAGTGCTGCTGCCTTGTTCGCCTTGGCTGCCAATGCCAACGCGAGCAGCTTTATCGTGACCACCGATTCGATCGTCGGCGCATTAAAAGCCACTTCCGACGCCAGCTCGGATGCCACGTCTTCCCTGCGCGACAATAAAGTCGTACAGGCTGCCCGTGACGACGCTGCAAGTTTTGTTGCCAGCGAAGGCGCGATCCGTGGCGTGAAACTGGAAAGCGCCCTGGCGCAGATCCGCCAACAAGCGCCGCAACTGAACGCTGCCACTGACGCACAACTGGCCCAGGCCATTCTGACCATCTGACGGCTGTTCTACATTTGGAAGCGCCAGTCGCTTCCAAATGTGTCGGCGCTGGCTCTCGCCCGGGCATTGCGCTAGCCTTGGCGCTCGCTTTCAGTTGTCGAGTCCCATGGTTTTTTCATACCGCCTGTTGATCGTTCCCGCGCTGTTTTCAGCCTGCTGGTCACCTTGGGCGCAAGCCTTTGACGTGAGCACTCAGAGCACTGTCATCAGTGCCTACGCCACCAGCAAAGTGACCTCCGCGCCGTTTGACAGAAAAATGGTACTGGCCGCCCAGGATGACGCTGCCGCTTTTATTGCCACTGACGGCCAATGGCGGGGAGCACGCCTGGAATCCGCGCTGGATTACCTGCGCCGCACCCGGCCAAAACTTAACGCCAGTGACCGTGAACTGGCGCAAGCAATTCTCGTCCAATAACCATCTTTGTATTTTGGAGTTAGTCCATGCGTAGCCCGCTGATCGCCGCCGCTCTCGGCCTGCTGTTGTTGGCCGATGTTGCCCACGCGCAAACCCTCAAGGCCACCAGTAACATTGTTGTACGTGCTTCGGCCCGCACCATTGACTTCACCTCAGACACCACCACGTCCATCCGCGACTCCAAAATCGTGCGCGAAGCCCACGATGACGCTGCCAGCTTCGTCGCCACCAATGGCGACATCCGTGGTGCGCAGTTGGAAGCCGCCTTCGACACCTTGCGCACCCGCGTGCCGGAAGCCCGCGATGCCAGCGACCAGACCCTGGCCGAAGCTATCCTCGCACTGTGAGGCGCCTGGTCGCCTGGCTACTGGCCGCCACTGTGCTGCTCTGTGCAAGCGCAGCCCAGGCCAGCCTGCAACTGCGGCTCAAGACCGATGGCTTGAGCCCGGCCCAACAGCAGGCCAGCCAGGCGTTGCTCGATGAAGCGATGCGTGCTTTGCCGCCGCGCTTTGTCGAGCAGCTCGACCGTCGAATCGATGTCGGCTGGACCGACAAGATGCCCGAAAACGCTTACGGCCAGGCGTCACTGGTGTCTGAGCTGGACCTCAACCAAAACCTGCTCGAAAGCTTGACCGACGGCAGCGCCGCCACCCAAAAAACCAACCGCCCCCACGGCACCGTGCGCCGCGAAATGCTCGCCACCGTGCTGCATGAACTGACCCACATTTATGACCGTGCGCGCCTGTGGTCCAAAGACGACCGCGCACTGATCCAGCGCTGCAGCCGCCAGAACAACATCACTGGCTTGATTGGCCTACCCGATCAATGCCGTGGCCAAAATGACCGCCGCTTTACCTTGAGTGACGACCCACGCTTGCTCGACCTTGCCGGTTGGCCGCAATACGTCGGCCGCCGCGGTGAGCGGGAACAGCACAACAATCAGGTCGTACGCAGCCCGGACATCTACGAAACCACCAGCCCTCTGGAGTTCGTGGCGGTCAACATGGAGTACTTCCTGCTCGACCCGAGCTACGCCTGCCGCCGCCCCGCATTGTTTCGCTACTACAAGGAACACTTCGGCTGGGCACCGCCAGAGCAAGACACCTGCGCCAAGACCTACGCGTTTCTCAATGCAGGCAACGATTTCGCCAAAACCCCGCTGGGCCATATCGACCCGGAGCGGGTGTATGAAATCGACTACCTGCTGGCCGAAGCCAACCAGAACCTGGTGAGCCGCTGGGGCCACAGCATGCTGCGCCTGGTGATTTGCGCGCCGGGCCGCCCACGCGGCCCCGACTGTCGGCTGGACCTGGACCAACACTTGGTGCTGTCTTACCGCGCGTTCGTCGGCGACGTACAGCTATCGAGTTGGGACGGCCTGGTCGGCAAATACCCGTCGCGGCTGTTCGTACTGCCGCTGGCCCAAGTGATCGACGAGTACACCAAGACCGAATTGCGCGGCCTGGCGTCTGTGCCGTTGAAGCTGACGCGCCAAGAGATCAACGACACCGTGGAACACGCCGCCGAAATGCACTGGAGCTACGACGGCAATTACTTCTTCATCTCCAACAACTGCGCGGTAGAGAGCCTGAAACTGTTGCGCAGTGGCAGCGCCAATCCACAGCTCACCGGGCTGGATAACATCACCCCCAACGGTTTGCTGGAGGTGCTCGCCGCACGCGGGCTGGCTGACACCAGCGTACTCAATGACAAACGCGAGGCGCTGCGCCGGGGTTATCACTTCGACTCGTTCCGTGAGCGCTACCAGGCGATGTTCGAGGTGTTGCGCAAACACCTGCCGATCAAGCAAACCCAGGTCGAAGACTGGTTGTCGCTCAGCGCAGAGGAGCGCCGCCAATGGTTCAGCCAGGCCGACCTGCGCACCAGCGCCGCGTTGCTGCTGCTGGAACAGGCCAGCTATCGCAAGCAACTGATGCTGGCCCAAGACGAAGTCAAACAGCGTTACCTGGGTGCCCGCGAGCTGAAAAACGGCGGCATGGAAAAGGCCAACAAGACGCTGCAACAGATCCTCGCCAACAGCGGCTTCCTCAGCCGCCCGGCGGAATTGCTTGGCAGTAGCGGCTACGGCCTGCCGCAACCTTCGGAATCCAAGCGCCTGGAATCCGAAAGCGCCGAGCGCCAGAAGCAGTTGCAATCGCTGAGCGGCGAACTGGATAAAGAGGTGAGGGTGCTGCTGGAGCCTTCCCGCGCTGCCGAAATTGCCGCCTGCGAAGCCAACCTCAAACAGGTGGGCGAGCATCTACGGGCACTGCACAAAGCCGCCGGTGGTTTGGAGTTACCCTGATTTTTCCGACAGAAAAACGGAAAAACCTCTCAACATCTGCTTGCCAGCGAAAGCTGGCTGAAAGCTTCCCCGTCTAGGATCGCCCCACTACCGGCAAAAGACCGGCTTTTAACAACAACAATGGTGATCCCTGATGTCTGCGACAACCCGCCTGCTTGCCCCAACTCCGCCCGTACGCCTCGTGCCTTTCGTTCTGCGCTGACCCGCATTTCGGTTCGCCATTCCTTAGCCGCGCTACGCCTGGAGTACTCCTATGCTGACTTTCCTTGGCTTTGCCATGGTCATCACGTTCATGTTCCTGATCATGACCAAGCGCTTGTCTGCGCTGATAGCCCTGATCATCGTGCCGATCCTGTTCGCGCTGTTCGGCGGTTTCGCACCGAAGATCGGCCCGATGATGCTCGAAGGCATCACCAAGCTTGCGCCGACCGGCGTGATGCTGATGTTCGCCATTCTCTACTTTGCCCTGATGATCGACTCCGGCCTGTTCGACCCCGCCGTGCGCAAGATCCTCAAGATGGTCAAGGGCGACCCGCTGAAAGTCTCGGTCGGCACTGCCGTACTGGCGCTGGTGGTTTCCCTCGACGGTGACGGCGCCACCACCTACATGATCTGCGTGGCTGCCATGCTGCCGCTGTACAAGCGCATCGGCATGAGCCCACGGATCATGGCCGGCCTGATTATTCTGGCCGGTGGCGTGATGAACATGACCCCGTGGGGCGGCCCGACCGCGCGGGCCGCAAGCGCGCTGCATGTAGACCCGTCGGACATCTTTGTACCGATGATCCCGGCGATGGCCGCAGGCGTGGTGGCGATCCTGGCGATCGCCTATATGTACGGCAAGCGTGAACGTGCACGCTTGGGTGAGCTGCACCTGCAAGGCGACGAAATTGACCACAGCGAAATCAGCGTCTCGCAGTACCCGGATGCGCGCCGTCCGAAGTTGATCTGGTTCAACGGCGCCCTGACCCTGGCCCTGATGTGCACCCTGATCGCCGGTTTGCTGCCGCTGCCGGTACTGTTCATGGTGGCGTTCAGTATTGCGATGATCGTTAACTACCCGTGCCTGCAACAGCAAAAAGACCGCGTCGCCGCCCACGCCGGCAGCGTCCTGGCGGTGGTTGGCTTGATCTTCGCTGCGGGTATTTTCACCGGCATTCTGTCGGGCACCGGCATGGTCGACGCCATGTCCAAAAGCCTGCTGGCCGTCATCCCTGAAGCGCTGGGCCCGTACCTGGCCGTGATCACCGCACTGGTGAGCATGCCGTTTACCTTTTTCATGTCCAACGATGCGTTCTACTACGGCGTACTGCCCGTACTCGCCGAAGCGGCCAGCCACTACGGCATCAGCGCTGTAGAGATGGCGCGCGCGTCCATCGTCGGTCAACCCGTGCACTTGCTCAGCCCGCTGGTTCCCTCGACCTACTTGTTGGTGGCGCTGGCCGGTATAGAATTTGGCGACCACCAACGCTTTACGCTGAAATGGGCGGTGCTGGTTTGCCTGTGCATACTGGTCGCTGCACTGCTGATGGGGATTTTTCCGCTGTTCAGCACGCTGTAATCGTACCCACTCACCGCGCGGCGTGGCAGCGCGCGCGGTTTAACATTTGTTCTAAGGACTACACATGGAATGGCTCACCAATCCGGAGATCTGGATTGCCTTCTTCACTCTGACAGCCCTCGAAATCGTCTTGGGCATCGATAACATCATCATGATTTCGATCCTGGTCAGCCGCATGCCCAAGGCAATGCAGGCGCGTACCCGGATCTTCGGCTTGGCGCTGGCGATGGTCACGCGAATCCTGTTACTGCTGTCGATCACGTGGGTCATGCAACTGACCAACGACCTGTTCGTGGTAATCGGCCAGGGTATTTCCGGCCGCGACTTGATCCTGTTCTTCGGTGGTCTGTTCCTGCTGTGGAAAAGCTCTCAAGAGATGTACCACGCCCTGGAAGGTGAAGACGAAGCCAACGAAGAGCCAGGCGGCAAGGGCGGCAAGTTCATCTACACCATCATTCAGATCGCGATCATCGACATCGTGTTCTCGCTCGACTCGGTGATCACAGCGGTCGGCATGGTTTCGCATGTACCGGTGATGATCGCCGCGATCATTGTGGCCGTACTGGTGATGATGCTGGCCGCCGGCACCATCAGCGAATTCATCGACAAGCACCCGTCGCTGAAAATGCTCGCGCTGTCATTCCTGCTGGTGGTCGGTACGGTGTTGATCGCCGAATCCTTTGATGTGCACGTGCCAAAAGGCTACGTCTACTTCGCCATGGCCTTCTCGCTGGCCGTAGAGGCGATCAACATCAAGATGCGCACCGCCAGGGCGAAAAACAAGAAACAGCAAGACCCGGTGAAACTGCGCAAGGATGTTCGCGGTCAATAAACCCAAGCCAGACCAAAGAGGCTTTTTATAAGCCCCTTTTTTTTGCGCGTAGTGCTGACCCAAAGCGTTACTGGATGCATCCCCACCCACGGCGAGGGGAGCGATCTTCATGACAGTTTTGTTTCAATCCCCACTTTAGCTATGCGATGCTGGCGCAGAGCCCATCCGCCAACTACAGCTTAAGTACAGCGGTAGAACGGCACGCGGCAACTTTTCTTCGCCCCGCTTGGGGCGCATTCACCACGGAGGGCCGAGCATGCTGACCTTGCTCAACCTGCTTTCCGCCGTGACCCTGCTTATCTGGGGCACGCACATCGTGCGAACCGGTATCTTGCGGGTCTACGGTTCCAACTTGCGCCAAGTCATCGGGCAAAACATGGCGAGGCGCTGGCTGGCATTTGTCGCCGGTATCCTGGTCACCGCCATGGTGCAGAGCAGCAACGCCACCGCCATGCTGGTGACCTCGTTTGTCGGCCAGGGCCTGATGAGCCTAACGCCCGCACTGGCGACCATGCTCGGTGCCGATGTGGGTACAGCGTTGATGGCGCGCGTACTGACGTTCGACTTGTCGTGGCTGTCGCCGTTGCTGATTTTTCTCGGGGTGATTTTCTTCCTGTCGCGCAAACAGACGCGGGCAGGGCAGATGGGCCGCGTCGGCATCGGCCTCGGCCTGATCATTTTGGCGCTGCAATTGATCGTCGAAGCCGCCGGGCCGATAACCCATGCCCAAGGCGTCAAGGTGCTGTTTGCCTCGCTGACCGGCGACATCCTGCTGGATGCCTTGGTCGGCGCCATGTTCGCGATGATTTCTTACTCCAGCCTGGCCGCGGTACTGCTGACCGCCACCCTGGCCGGCGCCGGCGTGATCGGCCTGCACGTGGCTATTGGCTTGGTGATCGGCGCCAACATCGGCAGCGGTGTGCTGGCCTTCCTCAGCACCAGCATGCAAAACACCGCCGGTCGGCAAGTGGCGCTGGGCAGCCTGTTGTACAAGCTGATCGGCCTGTTGCTGATCATTCCGGTCCTCGACCCTCTTGTCGGCTGGATGGACGGTTTGGACTACAGCGCCCAAGACATGGTGATTAGCTTCCACCTGCTCTACAACCTCAGCCGCTGCCTGATCCTGCTGCCGACCATCGGCCCAATGGCACGCTTGTGCGCCTGGCTGCTGCCGGAACAAGCGGAGGCCAACGGCAAAGCCAAGCCGCGCCACCTGGACCCCACCGCACTCGCCACGCCGAGCCTTGCGCTGGCTAACGCCGCGCGGGAAACACTGCGCCTGGGCGACCTGATCGACAACATGCTCAGCGCGATGCTCGAAGTGCTGCGCGGCAAGCAAACCGCGATGACCCAGGCCATGCGCAGCCTCAGCGATGACGTCGAAGCGCTCTACAGCGCGATCAAACTTTACCTGGCGCAAATGCCCCGCGAAGACCTCAGCGAACATGACAGCCGCCGCTGGGCCGAGATCATCGAACTGTCGATCAACTTGAAACTCGCCGGCGACCTGATCGAGCGCATGCTGCGTAAAGTCCAGCAGCAAAAAACCGCGCAGCGTCGGCAGTTCTCTGAAGTCGGCCTGGAAGAACTCGCCGACTTGCAGACTCAACTGATCGCCAACCTGCGCCTGGGCTTGTCAGTGTTCCTCAGCGCCGACCCGGAAAGCGCCCGGCAATTGCTGCGCGAGAAACGCCGCTTCCGCGCTCAAGAGCGCCGTCTGGCCCACGCGCACGTCAGCCGCCTGCAGCGCAAAATCGTCCAGAGCCTGGAGACCAGTTCCCTGCATTTGGAACTGATTGCCGATATGAAACGCCTCAACTCGCTGTTCTGCAGCAGTGCCTACGTGGTACTCGAAACGTTCGACACCGGCGCACTCTCCGCTGAAGATATGACCGACATTACCCATTCGCCCTGAACGTACGACGGCGAGCGAAGTCAGTTAACAACCGACCCCATTCGCCAGGAAGCTTGTTATGCGTCGCCTGTTATTCGCCTGCCTGCTTTTGGGTTCGGCACACGCCATTGCCTTTGACCGCTTGCAAGTTGAGGGCTACAGCTTGCCCAACGGCCTGCAATTGCTGCTCAAACCGGGCACCGAGCGCGGGCACGTGGCTATCCGCCTGGTGGTGGGTGTGGGCCTGGATGACTTCCCCTGCGAAGAAAAGGAACTGCCGCACCTGCTCGAACACTTGCTGTTCAGCGGCATCGACGGCGGCGGCGAAGGCGACCTCGAAGACCGCATGCAAGCCTTGGGCGGTGAGTGGAATGCCTACACCAGCAATGCCGACACCACCTTTGTGATCGAGGCACCGGCGCAAAACCAGCGCAAAGTGCTCGACCTGTTGCTGGCGATCATCACCCGTACCGAGCTGACCGACGCCAACATCAATGCCGCCAAGCGGGTGGTCGAGCGCGAAGACGGCGGCCATTACTCGCACCTGCAACGCCTGATCGACCGTCAAGACCTCGGCCACAACGCCAGCAACCAACTGGCCGTTGAATTGGGGCTCAAATGCGCCGAACGCGCCGAGGTTGGCCAGCTGACCCGAGAGCAGTTGGCCACGCTGCGCAAACATTGGTACGCGCCCAACAACATGACCCTGATCATCGTCGGCGAACTCGACAAACTGCTGCCGGCCTATCTGGAACGCACCTATGGCCAGCTTGAGCCGGTCGAGCCGAGCGAGCATCTGCCGCTGCCCGAGATCCAGCACACCGCCGCCACTCACCGCGACCTGATCCACGGCTGGCTTGGTGACAGCGCCAAGCTGCACTGGCTGTTCCCCGAGCCGGTGCTGGACGAGCAGCACGATGAAACCTACGACCTGCTCAAGGATTACTTCGACTGGGCGCTGTACCGTCAATTGCGCCTCGCGCACAGTTTGTCCTACGGCCCATGGAGCGAGCGCGAAGTGCTGGGCGGCGTCGGCTTCATCAGCCTGAATGCTGACCTTGAGCGGGACTCGCTGCCCGAAGCCGAACACGTGCTGCAAGACCTCAAGGCGCAACTGCTCAAGGACGGCCTTGCCCCGGCGGTATTTGCCCGCCTGCAACAGGCTGCCATCGCCCGCCAGGCTTGGGCGGTTCAAGGTAACAGCGCGCTGGCCGATTATTATTGGAGCGCGTCCGGCGATTACGCCAACGGCCATTTCAGCGACCCGGTCAAACGCATCAAGGCCGTAAGCTTGAAACAGGCCAACCAGGCCATGCGCCAAGTGTTTGAGCAGCAGGGCTATTGGCGCATCGAAAAACCGCTGTTGAGCTACGACAGCCTGAGCTGGATCGGCGCCGCTGTGCTTGGGCTGCTCGCCCTGCTGTTGGGTGGTGTGCGGCTTTACCGAAAACGCGTCGCGTAATGAAACACCGAACACCGGCCCAAGACGCTATTCTGTCTGGGTTTTTTCCTACACCAACTGTGAACCGCCAATGCCAAACCTGCCGCCCCTTATCCAGCGCATCCTCGTACTGATCAAGCGCTACCCAGGGGTGATCGCACTCGGCGGTTTTATCTCGGGTGTGTGCAGCTTCATTCTGGTAGACCGCCAGCAAGGCATGGCCAGCTGGATCGCCGTGATCATGCTGGTGAGTTGGCTGTGGCTGATGCTCGAAAACGCCTTTACCCAGCTGTTCGCCAAAGTCTTCAAACGCGAAATCCCCGAACCGCTGCTGCGCTACGCCACCCAGATGATCCACCAGGAAAGTCTGTTTTTTGTGCTGCCGTTCTTTTTCGTCACCACCACATGGAACAGCGGCCAATCGATTTTCACCGGCCTGCTCGGCGCGGCGGCACTGGTGTCGATTACCGACCCGCTGTACTACAAGTGGCTGGCACCCAAACGCTCGCTGTTTCTGGCGCTGCACACCCTGACGTTGTTTGCCGCGCTGCTCACCGCGCTGCCGATCATCCTGCACCTGACCACCGCCGAAAGTTACAAATTGGCGCTGGGCGTGGCCATGGCCTTGTCGATTCCGAGCCTGGCCGTGAGCCTGCCGCTGCGCAGTGTTAAAGGCTGGGCAATGCTGCTGGGCGTGACCGCCGCCATTGGCTGCGCGGGTTGGTTCCTGCGCAGTTGGGTGCCGCCGGCGACCCTGTGGATGACCGAAGTGGCGATCAGCACTCAGATGCAAGACCGCACACCCGGTGACGACCTCAGGGAAGTCAACGCCGCCCAGTTGCGCAGTGGCGGGCTGTACGCCTACACCGCGATCAACGCCCCGCGCGGCTGGATGAACGGATTTACCATGTGTGGAAATTCAATGGCAAAGAAGTCGACCGCATCGCCCTGGACATCCACGGCGGGCGCAAGGAAGGCTACCGCGCCTGGACCCACAAGCAGAACTTCCCCGCCGACGCGGTAGGCCGCTGGCAGGTGCGGGTGTTGACCGAAGACGGTCAGGTGATCGGCGTGCTGCGTTTTAAAGTCACTGATTCAGCACAAACCGACAACCCCAAGTAAGCCGTATCGTGCTATTACGTAGCAATTGTGGACAGCCAACCAAGCTCGGAGCTTATGACCACCAGTAGCACGCCCGGCGCAGCTCACCTGGATACGACGACCGCCCCGCCGTTACTTCGGATTACGGGCGACTGGACGCTTGCCCACTACGCCAACCTGAAGAAGCTGTCGGACAAGCTCGATGGCCAATACGACGCCGGCGCCCGCATCGACCTCAACGGCCTCGGCGCACTGGATACCGCCGGCGCGTCGCTGCTGGTCGAGCTGCTGGGCCCGGACCGGATTGAGCAATCCGCCGAACAGACCGATTGCAGCCTTTCTACCGCCGACCGCTCGCTGCTCAAAACCGTTTACCGCTCGCTGAATGATTTTTGTGTGCCGGACAAAGCGCCGGAACAAGCCGCCGGCATCCAGTTACTCGCGCGCATCGGCCACGCGGTGGACACCGTTTGGCAAGACAGCAAGCAATTGCTGGGTTTTATCGGGCTGATCCTTGAAACCTTCGCGCGTGGCATCTTGCGCCCCAAGCGCTGGCGCCTGACGCCGATGGTCGCGCACATTGAGCAAACCGGCCTGGATGCCGCGCCTATCGTGGCGTTGCTGACCTTTCTGGTCGGCGCTGTGGTGGCGTTTCTCGGCGCCACCGTGCTCAAGAGCTTTGGCGCGACTATTTTCACCGTCGACCTGGTGGCGTTCTCTTTCCTGCGCGAGTTCGGCGTACTGCTGACCGCCATCCTGATCGCCGGCCGCACCGCCAGTGCGTTTACCGCACAAATCGGTTCGATGAAGGCCAACGAAGAAATCGACGCGATCCGCACCCTCGGCCTCGATCCGATAGAGCTGCTGGTGCTCCCGCGCGTCTTGGCGCTGCTGGTGTCGCTGCCGATGCTGACTTTTCTGGCCATGCTCTCGGGGATTGTCGGCGGCGGCGTGGTCTGCGCCGTCGCGCTGGATATTTCGCCGGCGATGTTTCTCTCGCTGCTGCAATCGGACATAGGCGTGCAACATTTTCTGGTGGGCATGCTCAAAGCGCCGGTGTTCGCCTTCCTGATCGCCGCGATTGGCTGCCTCGAAGGCTTCAAGGTCAGCGGCAGCGCCGAGTCGGTTGGCGCCCACACCACCTCCAGCGTGGTGCAGTCAATTTTTGTGGTGATCGTGCTGGATGCGGTCGCCGCGATGTTCTTTATGGAGATGGGCTGGTGAGTCGTCCACAGCGTGCGCCCGCCGAGGCGGTGATTGAAGTGCGCGGCCTGTGCAACCGCTTTGGCAGCCAGAGCGTGCACGAGCAGTTGGATCTGGATGTGTATAAAGGCGAGATTCTCGCAGTGGTCGGCGGCTCGGGCAGCGGTAAGTCAGTGCTGCTGCGCAGCATCGTCGGCCTGCGCCGCCCCAGCGAAGGCCAAGTGCGGGTGTTCGGCAAGAACCTGCCGAACCTGCCGGAACACGAACGTTCGCTGGTAGAGCGGCGCTTTGGTGTGCTGTTTCAGAAGGGCGCGCTGTTTTCCTCGCTGACCGTCACCGAAAACGTCGCCCTGCCGTTGATCGAACACGCCGGCCTCAGCCGCGCCGACGCCGAGCACTTGGCCGCGGTCAAACTGGCGCTGGCCGGGTTGCCGCTGTCGGCGGCGGATAAATACCCGGCCTCGCTGTCCGGCGGCATGATCAAACGCGCGGCCCTGGCGCGCGCGCTGGCCTTGGACCCGGACATCCTGTTTCTTGATGAACCCACCGCCGGCCTCGACCCGATTGGCGCGGCGCAATTCGACCAACTGATCCTGACCCTGCGCGACGCACTGGGCCTGAGCGTGTTTCTGGTCACCCATGACCTCGACACGCTTTACACCATCACCGACCGCGTGGCGGTGCTGGCGCAGAAAAAAGTGCTGGTGGCCGATGCCATCGATGTTGTGTCGCAAACCAACGACGCCTGGATTCACGAATATTTCCACGGCCCCCGGGGCCGCGCGGCATTGACTGCCGCTCAACCGCTTAACGAGGTATGACATGGAAACCCGCGCCCATCATGTGATGATCGGTCTGTTCAGCGTGATCGTGGTGGTCGGCGCGATGCTGTTCGGCCTGTGGCTGGCCAAATCCAGCGTCGACAGTGCCTTCCAGGATTATGAAGTGGTGTTCAACGAGGCGGTCAGCGGCTTGTCGCAGGGCAGTTCGGTGCAGTACAGCGGGATCAAGGTGGGCGATGTCACCAGCCTGCGCCTGGACCCCAAAGATCCACGCCGCGTATTGGCGCGCATTCGCCTGGCCGGGCAAACCCCGATCAAGCAAGACACGCAGGCCAAGCTTGCACTGACCGGCATCACCGGCACCTCGATCATCCAGCTCAGCGGCGGTACACCGCAAAGCCCGGAACTCGTGGGCAAAGACGGCAACCTGCCGGAAATCATCGCCTCGCCATCGCCTATTGCGCGCCTGCTCAATAACAGCAACGACCTGATGACCAGCATCAACCTGCTGCTGAACAACGCCAACCACATGTTCTCGCGCGAGAACGTCGAGCGCCTGAGCAATACCCTGGACAACCTGCAACAAACCACCGGCGCCATCGCCGACCAGCGCGGCGACATCAAGGTGGTGATGCAGCAATTGCTGCAGGTGAGCAAACAGGCCAGCGCTGCGCTGGAGCAAACCACGCTGCTGATGCGCAACGCCAACGGCGTGCTCAATGACCAAGGCAAGCAAGCCTTTGGCAGTGCCGAGCAGGCGATGAAATCGCTGCAGCAAAGCACCGCAACCATCAACACCTTGCTGACCAACAACAAAGACTCGGTGAACAGCGGCATGCAGGGCCTTAACGAATTGGCGCCAGCGGTGCGCGAACTGCGCGAAACCCTGGGTTCGCTGCGCGCCATCTCTCGCCGCCTCGAAGCCAACCCCAGCGGTTACTTGCTGGGCAGCGACAAGAACAAGGAGTTCACGCCATGAAGCGTGCTTACCAAATGCTCGCCCCGGTGGCGCTGGCCCTGATCAGCGCCTGCTCGATCCTGCCCAAACCTGACCCGTCCGACGTGTACCGCCTGACGTCGGCGCAAACAACCGCCCACGGCGCGCCGGTGAGCTGGTCGTTGCGCGTGAGCAAGCCGCAGACCAGCGAGTTTCTCGACAGCCCGCGCATTGCCGTGGTGCCCAATGGCGACCTGATCAGCAGCTATGCACATTCGCGTTGGAGCGATCCGGCGCCGGTGCTGTTGCGTAATCGGTTTATGGACGGCTTCCAGCGCGATGGGCGGGTGACGTTGCTGAGTACCGACGAGACCAACCTGCAAGCCGACTATGAGCTGGGCGGGCAGTTGCAGGCGTTTCAAAGTGAGTACCGGGGCAGTGCGGTGGAGGTGGTGATTCGCCTGGATGCGCGGCTGGTGCGCGGCAGTGATCAGCGGATTATTGCCAGCCGGCGGTTCGAGGTGAAGCAGCAGGCGAGCGATACCAAGGTACCGGCGGTGGTGGCTGCTTTTGGCCAGGCGGGGGACCAGTTGAACCGGCAAGTGGTGGAGTGGGTGGTGCAGCAGGGCAATACAGCGCCTGAGCAGTAATGCCCTCATCGGGAGCAAGCCCCCTCCCACATGTGAAGGTATTCACGGTTCAACTGTGGGAAGAGGCTTGCTCCCGATAGCGGGAGCAAGCCCCTCCCACACTTGAAGTTATCCACAGTTCAACTGTGGGAGGGGGCTTGCTCCCGACAGCTATTCAAGCCTCAACCAAAGAACCAGTAGCACACCGCAATCGCTGCCACCACACCAGCGAACTCCGCCAGCAACGCACACCCCACGGCATGCCGCGCCCGCTGAATGCCCACCGAGCCGAAGTACACCGCCAACACGTAGAAGGTGGTTTCGGTACTGCCCTGAATTGTTGCCGCCACCAGCGCCGGGAAGCTGTCGACACCTTGTGTTTGCATGGTCTCAATCAGCATCGCCCGTGCGGCACTGCCGGAGAACGGCTTGACCATCGCGGTCGGCAACGCGTCGACAAAGCGCGTGTCCATGCCGGTCCAGGCCACCAAGTGGCGAATCCCTTCCAGGCCGAAGTCCAACGCGCCGGAGGCACGCAGCACGCCAACCGCGCAGAGCATCGCCACCAGATACGGCAGCAGGTTCTTGGCAACGTCGAAGCCCTCTTTGGCGCCTTCAACAAATGCCTCGTAAACCTTGACCTTGCGCAGCGCACCAATCACCAGAAACAGCATGATCAGCCCAAACAGCGTGAGGTTACCGAGGATCGACGACAACCCGGCCAGCGCCGTGGCGGACAAGGTCGCCAGCAACGCCATGAAGCCACCGAGGATCAGCGCACCGGGAATCAGATAGGCCAGCACCACCGGGTCCCACAGGCGCAGGCGCTGCATCACCGCCACCGAGAGCAAGCCCACCAACGTCGAGGCGCTGGTGGCCAGCAGAATCGGCAAGAACACCAGCGTCGGGTCGGCGGCGCCTTGTTGAGCGCGGTACATGAAAATGGTCACCGGCAACAGCGTCAGCGACGATGCGTTAAGCACCAGGAACAGAATCTGCGCGTTACTTGCGGTATTGGGGATCGGGTTGAGTTCCTGCAGCGCCTTCATGGCTTTGAGGCCGATCGGCGTAGCGGCGTTGTCGAGGCCCAAGCCGTTGGCGGCAAAGTTGAGGGTGATCAAACCGATGGCGGGGTGGCCGGCCGGCACTTCCGGCATCAGCCGGCGAAACAGCGGGCCGAGAGCCTTGGCCAGCCAGTCGACGATGCCGGCTTTTTCGGCGATGCGCAAAAAGCCCAGCCATAAGGTCAGCGTGCCGAACAGCAGCACCATCACTTCCACCGACAATTTGGCCATGGCGAAAATGCTTTCCACCATCGCCGCAAAAATACCGGCGTTACCGCCGATCAGCCATTGCGCCAGTGCTGACACCATTGCCACGACAAAAAAGCCAAGCCACAGGCCATTGAGCATCAGTTAAATCCCCCGAAAGATGGGGCGAATGATAGCGGGGCTGACAGAAACGACAAACCCCGGATTGACCGGGGTTTGTTTTAAATCATGCCTGCATCAGCCGCGGCTGGCTTCGCCCACCGGCAGCGCCTGCTTGCTGCGCCAGTGTGGCAGGGAGTTCCAGTAGCGTTCGCCCTTGGCATCGTCGTACATGCCTTCCCAACGCGAGATGACCAATACCGCCAAGGCGTTACCGATGACGTTGAGTGCGGTACGCGCCATGTCCATCACGCGGTCGACACCGGCGATAAAGGCCAGGCCTTCCAGCGGGATGCCAACGCTGCCCAAGGTCGCCAGCAGTACCACGAAAGACACGCCCGGCACACCGGCGATGCCTTTGGAGGTGACCATCAGGGTCAGCACCAGCATCAGTTGTTGGCCGATCGACAGGTCGATGCCGTACAACTGGGCGATAAAGATAGCGGCGATGCTCTGGTACAGGGTCGAACCGTCGAGGTTGAACGAGTAACCGGTCGGCACCACGAAGCTGCAGATAGCCTTCGGCGCGCCGTAGGCTTCCATCTTCTCGATCACACGCGGCAGCACGGTTTCAGAACTGGCAGTGGAGTAGGCCAGCACCAGCTCATCCTTGAAGATGCGCATCAGCTTGATCACCGAGAAACCGAACAGGCGAGCGATCAGGCCCAGTACCACAAAGGCGAAGAACAGGATGGCGACGTAAACCAGAATCACCAGCTTGGCCAGCGGCAGCAAAGAGGCGAAGCCGAAGTTGGCGACGGTCACTGCGATCAGCGCAAATACACCAATCGGGGCGTACTTCATGATCATGTGGGTGACTTTGAACATGCTCTCGGACACGCCCTGGAACATGGTCACCAGCGGCTCGCGCAGCTCAGGCTTGAGGCTCGACAAGCCGAGGCCGAACAGCACCGAGAAGAAGATGATCGGCAGCATTTCGCCACGCGCGACGGCTGCGAAGATGTTCGACGGGATCAGGTTGAGAATGGTCTCGATGAACGCGTGCTCATGCTGCACTTCGGCAGCGGTGGCGGTGTACTTGGAAATATCGACGGTACCCAGGGTACTCATGTCGATGCCCGCGCCCGGGTGGAACAGGTTAGCCAGCAACAGGCCGACCACGATGGCGATGGTGGTGACCACTTCGAAGTAAAGGATGGTTTTGACGCCGATTCGACCCAGCTTCTTCGCGTCACCGACACCGGCGATGCCGACGATCAGTGAAGAAATCACAATCGGGATCACGATCATTTTGATCAGGCGGATAAAAATATCGCCCGCTGGCTGCAACACATTGCTGATCCACCAGGCTTTTTCAGCACTGAAATGGTTGAGCACTGCACCGATTGCGATCCCCAATACCAAACCGATGAGGATCTGCCAGGCGAGGCTTAGCTTTGCCTTCTTCATGTCATTACCCTTACTTCAAGTGGACTTAAGGCGAATGCGCCAGCTGGAACGCCCGGAAGCGAAAAAGTGTGTGCATCTGCCTCCGTAGAAGGTCACCGCCGCATGGCCGAAATGGCTTACTGGCAGGCGAAAAAAGGCGCAACTATTCCCATGCAAGCGAGCGACGTCTAATGCCGTAAACGCCTACCCTATGCCGAATCGGCATGGCTTTTTTTGTAAATAACTGGCCGAGCGGTCAGTTCAAATACGCCATTTAGCAAGGCGAATAGGCCGTCAACCTGCCAAGACAGGCTCGCTCAGAGAAGGTGGACGAAGTGAAGTCACCCGCAATAAACCCGGGCAATCGCCGAACGTGGCGTCTCACCGCACCGACGATTCGAGAAAAATTTTCTCGATAGAAGGTCGATTAGACACACCAAGTAATGATTGGGAGGACGTAAAAAAGGAAATACCCGCTATGGGCGGCATACGTGACGGGTTATCAGAGCGATAAGCCCGTCGCAAGTTCAGCAAGCTTGAGGACTTGTGAACTTGCGTCACAGCTTTACACCTGACCCAGCCCTTGCGCAGGTACTCCCTGTACCCGTAGGTCACGCCGATCTCGATTGATCAGAGCAACCCGGCCCCCTGGTCATGCAGCGCCCATGGCGAGCGATGCAGACAGAAAGAAGCACAGTGGCTTCTTTCTATGGACGAAGGCTGCGTCTTCGACTGTTACGTCAGACGAAACCTAGTACCAATTCGGGTCTTTCTTGAGCTGTTCCATCAGCAGTTTTTGCATGCCTGGGTCCGGCTTACCGATAAATCGGTAATCGGCGTGCCGCGTTGGGGACTTGTCCGCCGGCAAACCTGCCGGGACTTCCACCAACATGGCGTAGGCATCTTCCTTGTCGAAGCTGAATGCAACGATCAGACGCTTGTGCAGGCAACTGTCCGCTGTTTCGCAGAGCGGCCCGACCAAGTACTTGTCGCCACCTTCCTCTACGGCATTCATTTGCTCGGCGGAACCTGAAAGATTCATCACCCATTCAGGCAAGCGCTCTTCTTTCTTCACCACACTTTGCCAGGTTTCGCGGTACTGCTTGTCCGCGCCGAGCAATTGGTTGGCCCGTGATTGGCCGTCATTGGCGGCCATCACCAAGCCGCTGCCGCCCAAGAGCAGGGCAACAGCAATGGCCTTAAGAGGAAGAGACTTCATGTTCAACGACCGCGACGGCCAAAGAAGAACGAAGCGATGAACATCACCAGGAAGACCACAAACAGAATTTTTGCGATACCCGTAGCGGTGCCCGCGATACCACCGAAGCCCAGGACTGCAGCCACAATGGCGATGATCAGAAATGTGATTGCCCAACTCAGCATGGTGAATCTCCTTAAAGTTTATGAAAGTAACAGCGGTAATTCCGTTCAGCCGCCGAGACCAGCGACCCTTTGTTGCCTGGAAGTGTTGCCTAGAAGACCCAACGCTCTTGAGTCGGCAATTCGCCCAGGGTGGAATCCTGGTCAGCCACTCTCAATTGCGGGGCAGTCACATCGGCAGTAGCGCTGCCAACGGAACGAAAATGTTTCTGTGTCATGACCGGACGTTCAAATTGTGCGGTTTGCTGCTGACTCTCCTGCCAGTGTTGCAACTGCTGGCCAGCAATCAGCGTGACCATCAACGCCAGGCTGGCAAACAGACCTTGCTGCAAGCGCAGTGGCGATACGTGCAATTGGCTGAAGCTGAGGCTTTGGCGAGTCATGCTGCATTTCTCCCGCATTCTGATTATTCGTTCATGACACTGTTGAGAGGGATATTGCAGAGCGCATGCCAGGTTTTTTACAAAATAAAACACAGCAAAATCAGATACTTACGAATTAAACACCCACGATGAGCCCAGCATCCTGCACGATGGCCCTGTCCAGGCCGTGCGAAATGCACGATGGTCACTGCGCAGACCAAGGGATCAAAAGCGCTTGGCGAGTTGCCCAAGGGAAAAGAACCGGCGAAAAACCGGTAAAACGCCTTAAAAAGGTGCGTTTGTAGGAGAGGGCGCAGATACCTGCGCGAAGAAGCCTTTTATCAATCAGAATAAACCATGCAACTTGCCCGATTATTCCGGGACTAAGCACCATCACTACTCACAGTTAAGGAGCGCGGGACACATGGAATCAGCCAAGGAACTTCAAGGCCGCATTCTTTTAGTGGATGACGAATCCGCGATCCTTCGCACCTTCCGTTATTGCCTGGAAGACGAGGGCTACACCGTAGCCACCGCCAACAGCGCCGCCCAAGCTGACGCATTGATGCAGCGCCAGGTGTTTGACCTGTGCTTCCTGGACTTGCGCCTGGGCGAAGACAACGGCCTGGATGTATTGGCCCAAATGCGCATTCAGGCGCCGTGGATGCGCGTGGTGATCGTGACCGCGCATTCCGCCGTGGACACCGCAGTCGACGCGATCCAGGCGGGCGCTGCCGACTACCTGGTTAAACCTTGCAGCCCCGACCAATTGCGCCTGGCCACTGCCAAACAGTTGGAAGTGCGCCAGCTTTCGGCGCGCCTGGAAGCGCTGGAAGGCGCGGTGCGCCAATCCAAAGACGGCCTCGACTCCCACAGCCCGGCCATGATGGTGGTGCTGGAAACCGCACGCCAAGTCGCCAGCACCGACGCCAACATCTTGATTCTTGGCGAGTCCGGTACAGGTAAAGGTGAACTGGCGCGGGCGATTCACGGGTGGAGCAAACGCTCGAAAAAATCCTGCGTGACCATCAACTGCCCGTCGCTGACGGCAGAGCTGATGGAAAGTGAGTTGTTCGGCCACAGCCGCGGCGCTTTCACCGGGGCCAGCGAAAGCACCTTGGGCCGAGTCAACCAGGCGGATGGCGGTACGCTGTTTCTCGACGAGATCGGCGACTTCCCCCTCACGTTGCAACCCAAGTTGCTGCGTTTCATCCAGGACAAAGAATACGAGCGCGTCGGCGACCCGGTGACTCGGCGTGCCGATGTGCGCATTCTGGCGGCGACCAACCTGAACCTGGAAGACATGGTGCGCGAAGGCCGCTTCCGGGAGGACTTGCTGTACCGTCTCAACGTTATTACTTTGCACTTGCCGCCTTTGCGCGAGCGCAGTGAGGACATCCTGACCCTGGCAGACCGGTTCCTGGCGCGTTTCGTCAAGGAATACGCCCGACCCGCTCGCGGTTTCAGCGATGACGCACGTGAAGCCCTGCTCAATTATCGATGGCCGGGCAATATTCGTGAGCTGCGCAACGTGGTTGAGCGGGCCAGCATTATCTGCCCACAGGAAAAAGTCGAAATCAGCCACCTCGGGATGGCCGAGCAACCGACCAACAACGCCCCACGTATCGGCGCAGCGCTGAGCCTGGACGAGCTGGAGAAAGCCCATATCGGCGCCGTACTTGCCACCAGCGACACCCTGGACCAAGCGGCCCGGACCCTCGGCATCGACGCGTCGACCCTGTACCGCAAACGCAAACAGTACAATTTGTGAGCTGTACCCTATGAAGCTAGCGATGAAACTGCGCACTCGGTTGTTCTTGAGTATCTCAGCGCTGATCACCGTCGCCCTGCTGGGCCTGATTCTCGGCCTCGTCAGCGTTATGCAAATGGCGAAAAGCCAGGAGTCGCTGATCCGCAGCAACTTTATCACCCTGGACTTGGGCCTGAAGTTGCGCCAGACCCTCGGGGACCAGTTGATCCTGATGCTGGAGGAAAAACCCGACCCCGAGGCGCTGCAAAGCTCGAAACAGGAATACTTCGCCTTGCTCGATGAAGGCGTCGCGCATGAACAGCAAGACGGCAGAATCAATGGGTTCAGCCAGGCTCGCGTCGATTACCTGAATTTTCTCAAGGCATTCGACGAAGCCCAACAAAGCTCCATGGCGGCCAATAAAAACCAAAAGCTGACCCAAAGCTTCAATGCATTGCGCAATGGCCTGATCGCCGAACACAAACGCGCCCTGGAAAACATCAACACCAGCGAACACAAATCCCGTGACCGTGCGCTGTTGATTGCCGGCCTGCTGGGGCTGGTTGGTTTGGCGGTGTTGCTGATCGGTTTTGTCACCGCACACGGCATCGCTCGGCGTTTTGGTGCGCCGATAGAAGCCTTGGCCAAAGCGGCAGACAAGATCGGGCAGGGCGATTTTGAAGTGACCCTGCCGATCTCATCGGCAGCGGAAATGAATCAGCTGACCCGCCGCTTCGGCATGATGGCCGAAGCGTTGCGCCAGCATCAGGCAACCAACGTCGATGAGTTACTGGCGGGCCAGCAGCGCCTACAAGCGGTACTCGATAGCATCGACGATGGCCTGTTGATGATCGATCGCCAAGGCCGCCTGGAACACCTTAACCCGGTAGCACAGCGCCAGTTAGGCTGGGACGAGGCACGTTTGGGCCAGGGTTTGGGTGAAGCCCTGGGTCGCCCGGAAATGGACGAACAACTGCAACTGGTGCTGCGCGGCGGCAACCTTGAGCTCGCACCGGAAGACCTGGAAGTGGAAGTCGAAGGCGAATTGCGCCTGCTGACCTACAGCCTGACGCCGGTGAGCCATACGCAAGGGCATATCCTCGGTGCAGTAATGGTGCTGCATGATGTTACCGAGCAGCGCGCGTTCGAACGGGTGCGCAGCGAATTCGTGTTGCGCGCCTCACACGAGTTGCGCACGCCCGTGACCGGCATGCACATGGCCTTCGGCTTGTTCCGCGAGCGGGCCAAATTCCCCGCAGACTCTCGTGAAGCAGACCTGCTGGATACGGTTAATGAAGAAATGCAGCGTCTGATGCAACTGATCAACGACCTGCTGAACTTTTCACGCTACCAGAATGGCCTGCAAAAACTCACGCTCGGCCCCTGTGATGTCGCCGACCTGCTGGCGCATGCACGTGCCCGATTTGTGGAGCCGGCGAATGCGCAGAGCGTCGAGCTGCTGGTGGAGGCCCAATCTGACTTGCCGAGTTTGCATGCCGATCAAGCTCAACTCGAGCGCGTGCTCGACAACCTGTTGGGCAACGCTTTGCGACATACCGCCGAGGGCGGGCACATTCGCCTGCAGGCGCGCCGGCATGGCGAGCGCGTGATTATCAGCGTTGAGGACAATGGCGAAGGTATTGCCTACGGGCAGCAAGGGCGGATCTTTGAACCCTTTGTGCAAGTGGGCCGCAAAAAAGGCGGCGCCGGCCTGGGCCTGGCGCTGTGCAAAGAGATTGTGCAATTGCATGGCGGCCGCATGGGCGTGTATTCGCGGCCGGGGCAAGGTACGCAGTTCTACATGGCGTTGCCGTTGTAAGTATCAGCGACGGTTTAACGCGCTCAGTATCGCGGCACTCTCCGCATCCGGCGTGCCATCAAACAGTGATGGGCGAAAGTGCATCTGGAACGCTGCGATTACGTGCCGCGTGGCGACATCAAGCTCACCCGTCTGCGGTGTCTGGTAGCCCAGGCGCGCCAACTCTTCCTGGAACCAGGTGACGCTCGGCAGCACAACGCTGTACTGCGCCCGCAATTGAGCGACGGCCTGCGCGTCAGGCCAAACGCCTAAACCTTCAGCGGCCAAACGCTTCCACGGGAACAACGGGCCAGGGTCGAGCTTGCGCAGCGGCGCGATGTCGCTATGGCCGATGATGTTCTTGGGTTCGATACCATTGCGCTTGATGATGTCCTTGAGCAACACCACCAGTGACTGTACCTGCGCCTCGGAATACGGATACCAGACACGGCCCGTCGGCGTGTCGCTGTACCCTGGGTTGACGATTTCGATGCCAATGGAACTGGAGTTGAGCCAGGTGCGCCCCATCCATTCGCTTTCCCCTGCGTGCCAGGCGCGCTGGCTCTCATCCACCAGCTTGTAAATGGTGCCTGAGCCGTCGTCGCCGATCAGGTAATGGCTGCTGACCTGACCGTGGGTCAACAGTGCCAGCGAGCGCTCAAGATTGGTCGAGGTGTAATGCACCACAACAAACTGCACGCGGTTGTCGTGGTTCACTGAAGGGTGGCGGGTGTCCAGGCGCGGGCCGCTGGCGCAGCCGGCGAGCAGGACGAATACGAAGGCGAGGTACAAGGATTTCATGGCGGAAGACATTACGCTGAAGACGATAATGCAACAGTGTAACGTACCGATTGAGGCGCGGCGTTCAAATTACAAAATAGAACATTTTTTACGCCGCGTGCACTTGGTTACGCCCCGCCGCCTTGGCACGATACAACGCCTCATCGGCGCGCTTGAGCGCCAAGTCACTGCGCTCACCCGGCTGAAACTGCGCCACGCCCATGCACACTGTGATGGTTACCCGCTCGCCCTTGAAGTGAAACGGGCACGCCTCGATGGCCGCGCGCAGCACTTCACCCACGTCCAGGGCATCCGCCAACGCTGAGTCAGGCATCAGCAACACAAACTCTTCACCGCCGAAACGCGCGATAAAGTCGGTAGTGCGCAGACGCTCGCGCAGCACATTGGCGATGATCTTGAGTACCTTGTCGCCCGCCAGGTGGCCATAGTTATCGTTAATACGCTTGAAGTGGTCGAGGTCCAGCATCGCCAACGACAGGTTACTGCCACGCTGATGCCAGCTGTTGACCTCATGGTCGAGACGCTCGCTCCAGGCCGCACGGTTAGGCAACCCGGTGAGCGGATCGATCAAGGCCTTCTGGCGCTGTACTTCCAAATGCTCGCGATAGCCCTGAGCTTCCTGCTCCATGCTCGACACCCGCTCGGCCAGGCTTTTCAAGCGCGCCGCCACTTCTTGCTCGCGCTGGTCACGCTGCTGCTGGTGTTGGTCCATGGTGCCAAGCAGGCCTTCAAGGTGGCTTTCCAACACCTGCTTGAGGCTGCCCAGGTCAGCCGCTTCCTGCACACTGCTTTGCAGGCCATCGACCTGTTCACGAATTTGCGTGTCCAGCTCACGCGCTGCGGAGCGGCTGTCGGCGTGGCCATCGCTGGCCACCTGCAAATGGCCCTGGAATGCCTCAAGGCGCTCATTGAGCTGCTTGAGGTAGGCCTCGAACTCATGCTGGCCGCTGTCGGTAATCGCCAGCATCAGCACCGCCAGGTCATCAAGAATCGGCAGCAATTCGTACCAGTTCAAGCCATTGGCCAGGCGCTCGCGCATTGACTCTGCCTGGGGCAGATGGTGCTCGGGCAGCGACAAATCTTCCAGCAGCCCAAGCAACGTACTCTCGATGTGCTTGGCGACCGAGCTATAGGACGGTTCTGGCGAGTCGGGCAACGCGTAGAGGCCATCCGACTGTTGCTGATCAAGGTCAAGCTCAGCGTCTTCGAGTACGGGCGGCAGTGACAGGCTGCCGATGGCGGTTTGATCCGGCGTCGCAACCTGAGCCTCTGGCGCTTCGATAAAGGCGGCGAGGGCGCTTTCGGGAGCGTCTTCCTCAACCGCTGGCTCAAGCGTCTTGGGCTCGGAGGCCTCAACAGGCGTGGTGATGGGCTGGGCTGAAGCTGGCGCCTCGAAGACAAACGACTCGCCGGCGACTTCTGCCGCGCTGGCTGGCGCAACAGGCGTAACAGGCTCGGCCGGCGCGGCGGCCGGTGTCGGCGGCACGGGCGCGAAGGCACGCAAGGCGTTTGTCAGTTCTTCAGATTGCGCGGGCTGTTCAGGCTCAGGTGCCGGTTGGGGCGCCGCGGGCTTCGGCGCCGCTGGCTCAGGCACAGGCTGCGGCGTGGCTTCGAGCACCTGCGTGTCGCTTGGGACATCCTTTGAACCAAAAAGACGCTGCAGCAAACCCGGGCCGGAGCGCGCGGGTTCGCCCTCCGGCTCCAGGTTATTCAACGCCTGCTCCTGCAAGCTGCTCAGCTCACTGAGCAGCAGCGGGATTTCCCGCGCCTGACCGACTCGGCCATCGAGCTGCTTGGCAAAGGCCTTCAGCGGGCGGGCCACTTCACGCGGCAGTGGCAACTTCTGCAACTGCGCGACCAAGGCGGTGAGGGCGGTGCTGGTCTGGTCAACTCGGGTTTCGCGGCGCTGCTCCGAGTCGAGCACGGCTTTTTCCAGGCGTGGCAGCAGCGCGGCGAGGGCGGCGTCCATGTCGTCTGTGCGCACCACGTCGCGCATTTCCTTCATGCACTGGTCAACGGCGCGGTCGGTCCCTTCCGCGGCGAGCGTGCTGCGCACCAACCCTCGGCGCAGCAGGTCGAGGCGGGCAGCCCAGCGGCGCTCGAGCTTGTCTTGCTGCTCAACGCTTTTCAGGTATTTCTCTTTCCAGCGCTGGGCGTCGTCGCTCATGCAAGGGGTCCGCGAGGGCCTGGGCTCAACGCGGGTAATGCATCAGCCGTAAGCGAACCCGGCAGACGAATCTCTACCGCGACCGGCAGGTGATCGGAAATGGGCTGCGCCAGCACCTGCACGCTTTCAAGCGTGAGAGTGGGGCTGAGCAGGATATGGTCCAGACAGCGCTGCGGGCGCAGCTGGGAAAAGTGGCTTCGACTTGCGGCGCGAGTAAACCGAGGTCGCGCAACGGGGAATTCTGCAACAGGTCGTTGGCATGGGTGTTCATGTCACCCATCAACACCTGATGTTTATAGTTGCCAATCAATTCACGCACGTAGGCAAGCTGCAGGTTGCGCGTCTTACCCCCGAGCGCCAGGTGCATCATGACGACCACCAAGGCTTCCGGGCCTTCGCCGAAACGCACGAGAATAGCCCCGCGCCCCTTGGGGCCGGGTAACGGGTGATCTTCGATGGCGGTCGGCTTCAAGCGGCTGAGCACACCATTGCTGTGCTGCGCCAGGCGCCCGAGGTTGCGATTGAGTTGCTGATACCAGTACGGGAACGCTCCGAGGTGCGCCAGGTGTTCCACCTGGTTGACGTAACCGGAGCGCATGCTGCCGCCGTCGGCTTCCTGCAAGGCGACCAGGTCGAAGTCGTTCAGCAGGTTGCCGATTTTCTGCAGGTTACCGGCCCGCCCGTTATGAGGCAGCAAGTGCTGCCAGCCACGGGTGAGGTAGTGCCGGTACTTCTCGGTACTGATACCTACCTGGATATTGAAGCTGAGCAGGCGCAAACGGCTGTCTGCCGGCAGGCCTGTGGATTCCAGATGATGTTCATTGACCTGCGGGTCATGCAGGCCAACAACGCGTTCAGTACCCCAGCGGCGCATGGCGAGCCCCCTTACTTGGCTGCGCGCTCTTTGGCGATCAGTTGGTCGGCTACATTGAGGGTGGCTTCAGGACCACCGGTGGTGCCCAGGTCGAAACGGTATTTACCGTTGACGATCAGGGTCGGTACGCCTTGCACGCCATACTTCTGGGCGAGTTCCTTGGCCTGTTTGATCTGGCCCTGAATAGCGAAGGAATTGAAGGTGGCCAGGAACTTGTCCTTATCCACGCCTTGAGTGGCAACGAAGTCAGCCATTTCGTCAGGTTTGGTCAGGCGCTTGCCTTGCTTCTGAATGGCTTCAAATACAGCGTTGTGCACCTTGTGCTCCACACCCATGGCTTCCAGGGTCAGGAACAACTGGCCGTGGGCATCCCATGGGCCGCCGAACATGGCCGGGATGCGCCTGAAGTTGACGTCCGCAGGCAGTTTTTCAACCCATGGATTGATGGTTGGCTCAAATGCGTAGCAATGCGGGCAGCCGTACCAGAACAGCTCTACCACTTCGATCTTGCCGGGCACCGAAACCGGAACCGGGTTGGCCAATTCGACGTAAGTTTTACCGGCTTCAAGCGGCACATCGGCAGCTTGCGCGGTCATGCCGAAGAGGCTGGCAGTGACGAGAGCGGCGCTGAGAATCAGATTACGCATGCTTTACTCCTGGACAAATAAATTCGCCTCGCGGGACCTTTGTTGTGACAGGTCTGCGCGGGCATCAGTTCGTTAGTGTAACGGCACCGGCCACAAAAAAGGGCAGCCCAAGCCACCCTTTTTATGCTTGCATCGATGGATTAATCGAGCGTTAACGTGCTGTTGCGATCAGTGCAGGCCCTGGATGTACTGGGAAACCGCTTCGATGTCCTTGTTGCTTAACTTGCCCGCGATGCTTTGCATGATTTTGGCGTCGCCATCGTTAGTGCGATTGCCTTCACGGAAGTCCGTCAGCTGCTTGGCGGTATACTGCGCATGTTGCCCGCTCAAGTGCGGAAAGCCTGCAGCGGCAAGGCCTGCGCCGTTGGGCGAGTGGCAACCGATGCACGCGGGCATACCTTTTTCGAGGTTGCCGCCACGGAACAGTTCTTCACCGCGAGCCACTTGTTTAGGGTCGGCAGCGCCCACGCTGCCCGCCTGGCTGGCAAAGTAGGCGGCAATATCCGCCACGTCCTGATCGCTGAGGTTGGTCAGCAAGCCGGTCATTTCCAGCACCGTGCGCTTGCCGTCCTTGATGTCGTGCATCTGCTTGGTCAGGTAACGCTCACCCTGGCCCGCCAGTTTGGGGAAGTTCGGTACCGGGCTGTTGCCATCCGGCCCATGGCAAGCGCCACACACGGCGGCTTTCGCCTGGCCTGCGGTGGCGTCGCCTGCAGCATGGGCAACACCTGCCATGCCCACGGTCAAGAGCAGACTCACGATCAGTTTGTTCATCAGCTAATCCAACTACGGCTAAGGGTTTAAGAGTCATCTACCGGGTTTACTCACCATCAACTGAATGACGGCCTGGTAATCCTCAGTACTGCAGTCCATGCACAAGCCACGCGTCGGCATTGCCTTGAAACCCTCAGTCACGTGTTGCACCAGCGTGTCCATGCCCTGCGCCAGTCTGGGCGCCCAAGCTGCCTGATCACCCCGTTTGGGCGCGCTGGGCAGTTGGCCGGCATGGCAAGCCACGCAAACTCGGTTGTACACCGCCTCCAGATCCTGTGTAGCCTGAGCGCCGTAAAGCGGAATCAGGACACCGACAGCGAGCAACCATCTGGTCATACATCGACCTTTTCAGGGTTTGAGAGCGTTTTGCGTTCTAATGCGCAATGAAGGTATTTCGCTCCCGTGAACTTCATCCTTCGCTGGGACAAAGCACACACAAAATCTGCGGCATTATATACTGGCGCTACTGAAACGGAAACGACACCGCTTGCCGCACCCTTTTTCGGCACCGCCCACATCGGAAATCTCATGCAACTCAAGAATCCCATCCTTGGCCTGTGCCAACAGTCCACGTTCATGCTCAGCGCCGCCAAAGTTGACCAATGCCCCGATGACGAAGGCTTTGAAGTGGCGTTTGCCGGTCGTTCCAACGCTGGCAAGTCCAGCGCGCTGAACACCCTGACCCACGCCAGCCTGGCGCGCACCTCAAAAACCCCGGGCCGCACGCAACTGCTCAACTTCTTCAAGCTGGACGATGATCGGCGCCTGGTCGACCTGCCGGGCTACGGCTACGCAAAAGTACCTATCCCGTTGAAGCTGCACTGGCAGCGTCACCTGGAGGCTTACCTGGGCGGCCGGGAAAGTTTGAAAGGTTTGATTCTGATGATGGACATCCGTCATCCAATGACCGACTTCGACTTGCTGATGCTCGACTGGGCGGTCGCCAGCGGCATGCCGATGCATATTTTACTGACCAAAGCCGACAAGCTGACCTACGGCGCGGCCAAGAACACGCTGCTCAAAGTACAGGCCGAGATCCGTAAAGGCTGGGGTGACACGATCACCATCCAGCTGTTCTCGGCGCCAAAACGCTTGGGCCTGGAAGACGCTTACACCGTGCTGGCCGGCTGGATGGAATTGGCCGACAAGGGCGCCGAAATCGCCGAATAGCGTTTCAGCGGGCAAAAAAAAACCCCGGACTTCACATGGGGAGAGGAAGTTCGGGGTTCAAGTTCCGGACCGTTAGGGCGGGGTCCGGATATCTGCCAACACTTAACACAACATAGGAGCATTGAAGGGCTTCACCACCCATTCAGTACCTCTGAGTCGCATTTCACGGGTTAAGTTCCGGCAGGCTGAAAAACTATTTGAAACATCTGCCGGCGACGTCTGATTCAAAGCACTCCGCCGCCCCGCATGGGGGTGGCTGCGCCGCGAAATCAGTGCGCTTCGTCCCAGTTATCGCCCACGCCCACGTCGACCACCAATGGCACATCCAACTGCGCCGCGGCGCTCATGTGTTCGCGGATTTTCGCGCTGACCTCTGCGACCAGGTCTTCACGTACCTCAAGCACCAGTTCATCGTGCACTTGCAGAATGACTTTGGCATCCAGGCCAGACTCGGTCAGCCAGTTGTCCACCAACACCATGGCTTTCTTGATGATGTCGGCCGCCGTGCCTTGCATCGGCGCGTTAATCGCCGTGCGTTCTGCGGCGGCTCGCTCCTGAGGCTTGTTGGAATTGATGTCCGGCACATACAACCGGCGCCCGAAGAAGGTTTCTACGTAGCCCTGATCGGCCGCTTGGGCGCGCGTGCGCTCCATATATTCACGAACGCCTGGGTAGCGCGCGAAGTACACGTCTATGTAGGCCTTGGCGGTTTTGGTATCCACGCCGATGTCTTTGCCGAGCTTTTGCGCCCCCATGCCGTAGATCAGGCCAAAGTTGATCGCCTTGGCGCTGCGGCGCTGATTGGACGTGACCTCCGCCAGCTCAACCTTGAACACTTCCGCCGCCGTGGCGGTATGCACGTCCAATTCGTTGCGGAACGCATTCATCAGGCCCTCGTCCTTGGACAAGTGCGCCATGATCCGCAGTTCGATCTGCGAATAATCCGCGGCCAGCAGTTTGTAACCCTTGGGCGCGATAAAGGCTTGGCGAATCCGCCGCCCTTCGGCGGTGCGCACCGGGATGTTCTGCAGGTTCGGATCGCTGGAAGACAACCGCCCAGTCGCCGTTACCGCCTGATGATACGACGTATGAATGCGCCCGGTGCGCGGGTTGATCTGCTCCGGCAGGCGGTCGGTGTAAGTGCTTTTCAGCTTGCTCATGCTGCGGTACTGCATCAGCACCTTGGGCAACAGGAAATCGTCCTCGGCCAACTTGGCCAACACTTCCTCAGCCGTCGAGGCCTGGCCCTTGCCGGTCTTTTTCAGCACCGGCAAGCCGAGTTTTTCGTAGAGAATCGCCCCGAGCTGCTTGGGCGAGCCCAGGTTGAACGCCTCACCGGCGATCTCGAATGCCTGGCGCTCCAGCTCGACCATCTTGTTACCCAGCTCGATACTCTGGATGCCCAACAGCTCTTTATCCACCAGCGCGCCCTGACGCTCGATCCGCGCCAGCACCGGCACCAAGGGTATTTCGATGTCGGTCAGCACACTCGCCAGCGCCGGTATGGCGGCAAGTTGCGCGTGCAACGCCTGGTGCAGCCGCAGCGTTACGTCTGCATCTTCGGCCGCATACGGGCCAGCCTGCTCAAGCGGGATTTGATCGAACGTCAGCTGCTTGGCGCCTTTGCCGGCGATGTCCTGGAAGCTGACAGTGTCATAGTCCAGGTACTTCTTCGCCAAGCTGTCCATGTCGTGGCGGGTGGCGGTTGAATTCAGCACGTAGGATTCAAGCATCGTGTCGAACGCAATGCCGCGCACGGTAATGCCCTGCGCCGGGTCGCCGCCAATCGCGCAATTGGCCAGGATGTTCATGTCGAATTTGGCGTGCTGGCCAACCTTTAGCTTGCTCGGGTCTTCCAGCAAAGGCTTGAGCGCCAACAACACGCTGTCGCGGTCGAGCTGCTGCGGCGCATCGAGGTAGGCATGCGTCAGCGGGATGTAGGCCGCTTCGTGCGGCTGTACGGCAAACGAAACGCCGACCAATTGCGCCTGTTGTGCGTCGATCCCGGTGGTTTCGGTGTCGAAAGCGAACAACTTCGCGTCGTTGAGCTTCTTCAACCAACTGTCGAACGTCGCCTGGTCGAGGATGGTGGTGTAGGCCGCTTCAACAGGTGCCGACTCAACAACCTCTTCGGCAGCAGGCGCGCGCTCGGTCGATGCCTTGAGCTCGACGCGCTTGGTGTCGCGCTGAATCTCGTCGTACCAGCTCTTGAACTCCAGCAGCGTGTACAGCTCCAGCAGTTTTTCGCGATCCGGCTCGATCAGGTGCAAATCGTCCAGGCCGACGTCCAGCGGCACATCGATCTTGATCGTCGCTAACTGATACGACAGAAACGCCATCTCTTTGTGCTCTGCCAGCTTGGCGGGCAGGGTCTTGGCCCCGCGAATCGGCAAGGTCGGCACAATATCCAACTGCTCATAAAGCTCTTTGAGGCCGCCGTTCACGCCGACCAACAAGCCGGAAGCGGTCTTCGGACCAATGCCCGGAACGCCTGGGATGTTGTCGGACGAATCGCCCATCAGCGCCAGGTAATCGATGATCTGCTCCGGGGCGACGCCAAATTTCTCCTTCACGCCCTCGATGTCCATCGCGCTACCGGTCATGGTGTTGACCAAGGTGATGTGCCCGTCGACCAGTTGCGCCATGTCCTTGTCACCGGTAGAAATCACCACCGGTCGGTCGGCAGCCGCACTGCTGCGGGCCAGAGTGCCGATCACGTCATCGGCCTCTACGCCTTCGACGCACAACAGCGGGAAGCCGAGGGCGATTACGCTTTGGTGCAGTGGCTCGATTTGCAGGCGCATGTCATCGGGCATGCTCGGGCGGTTGGCCTTGTATTCGGCGTACATGTCATCGCGAAAGGTCCCGCCTTTGGCGTCGAACACCACCGCGAACGGGCTGTCCGGGTACTGCCTGCGCAGGCTTTTGAGCATGTTCAACACGCCCTTGACCGCACCGGTCGGCAGGCCTTTGGAGGTAGTCAGCGGTGGCAGCGCGTGAAAGGCGCGGTACAGATATGAAGAACCGTCCACCAGGACGAGGGGGGCTTGGCTCATGAGCAGGATCAACCTTTTCGGCGGGTCAGGCGCTAGAATAGCCGGACCATTGACGACAAAGGGACAAGGTTATCATGCGCACCGTAAATAGCCTGTTGTTGACCGGCTTGATTGCACTCTTGCCGTTGGCCGCCATGGCAGCCGACAGCGCGCCCACGGGCGACCCGGAAGTCACGATCCGCACCGAGGGTGACAGAACCATCCAGGAGTACCGCCAAAACGGTTTCCTGTACGCAATCAAAGTCACCGTAAAGGGTGCGCCGCCGTATTTTCTGGTGCGCGCGGACGGAACCGATGCAAACTTCATCCGTTCCGACCAGCCGGATATGCTGATTCCGTCATGGAAGATCTTCGAATGGAAATGATTTCTTAACTTCAATTGGCGCCGTGTACCGCGGCGCCCGTACTGGCAGTTTTAACCATGTCTGTGTTCACCCCGCTGGCTCGGCCCGAGCTGGAAACCTTTCTCGCCCCTTACGGGCTCGGCCGCCTGCTCGATTTCCAGGGGATTGCCGCCGGTAGCGAAAACACCAATTTCTTTATCAGCATGGAGCAGGGCGAGTTCGTGCTGACCCTGGTTGAGCGCGGCCCCGTAGCGGAAATGCCGTTCTTCATCGAGTTGCTCGACGTGCTCCACGAGGCTGATCTGCCGGTGCCTTACGCCCTGCGCACCACCGACGGCGTGGCGCTGCGCACGCTGGCGGGCAAACCCGCGCTGCTGCAACCGCGCCTGGCCGGCAAGCACATCAAGCATGCCAATGCGCAGCATTGCGCCCAAGTCGGCGACCTGCTCGGCCATCTGCACTTGGCCACCCAAGGCGACAAGATGCTGCAACGCAAGACCGACCGCGGGCTCGATTGGATGCTCGCTGAAGGTACGCAGCTGATTTCGCACCTGAACGACGCCCAACAGCGCCTGCTGCACGCTGCATTGACCGAGATCGAAGCCCACAAGGCCGACATCCTGGCCCTGCCACGCGCGAACGTTCACGGCGACCTGTTTCGCGACAACGCAATGTTCGAAGGCACCCACCTGACAGGCCTGATCGACTTCTACAACGCCTGCTCAGGCCCGATGCTGTACGACGTGGCAATCGCCCTGAATGACTGGTGTTCGGACGCCGATGGCGTGATCGACGGGCAACGCGCGCGGGCCTTGCTGGGCGCGTACGCAGGGCTGCGACCGTTTACAGCCAAGGAAGCGGAGCTGTGGCCGACCTTGCTGCGCGTAGCGTGCGTGCGGTTCTGGCTATCGCGCCTGATCGCTGCCGAGTCATTCGCCGGGCAGGATGTGTTGATTCATGACCCGGCGGAGTTTGAGCACCGCTTGGCGCAGCGTCAGCAGGTCACGGTCCACCTGCCGTTTGCACTCTAAAAAGGTGGGAGGGGCGGTGCGACGATTCGACTTGCTCCCTCCCACATAGTTAGAGCGACTCCAGGCACCCGGCCAGGTCATTCCCCAACTTTTCCAGCACCTGCTCGTAACCTTGCGCCGTGGCCTTGGTGTAACCGCCCAGCGCGTCCAGTTCCGCCAATTTCACCGGCAAACCGGCGACCAGCGTCTCGGCCAGACGCGGGCGCAACGGCGGCTCACTGAACACGCAGGTCTTGCCGACTTCCTGCAACCGCGTACGCATTGCCGCCACGTGCTGGGCGCCTGGCTGTACTTCGGCGGCAACGCTGAACACGCCGGTGTGCTTAAGCCCGTAAGCGTCTTCGAAGTAGTCAAACGCCTCGTGGAACACGAAGTAAGGCTTGTTGCCGACTGTAGCCAAACGCGCTTTCAAACGCGCATCCAACGCATCCAAGCGCTCATCGAAGGCCTTCACATTGCTGGCGTAACGCGCGGCATTGGCCGGGTCGGCAGTACTCAGGTCTGCCGCCATGCGCGCAGCGATCACGCGGGCATTTACCGTCGACAACCACAAATGCGCGTCCAGGCTGCCTGGGCGGTGATCGTGGTCATGTTCGTCGGCATCATCGGCATGCGAGAGGCCATCGTCAGCGAAGCGGCGCAGCTTCATCCCGGCAAGGTCCTGCACGGCCACGGTCGGCAGGCTACGCCCCTTGAGTACGCGCGGCAGGAAGGTCTCCATGTCCGGGCCGATCCAATACAGCAGGTCTACCGATTGCACGCGCCGTACGTCGGATGGGCGCAACGCATAGTTATGCGGCGAGGCGCCAGGTGGCAATAGCACCTCTGGAACCGCCACGCCGTCCTGCACAGCGGCGGCGATCAACTGCAACGGCTTGATGCTGGTCAGCACCTTGACCTCGCCTGAGCGGCGCCTGCGATGAACAAACTGGTGACAAATACGACAAAAACGGGAAAAAGTCGGGACACGATGACCACTCAATGACGTAGGAACGGGTAACATAATAACGTCTCTATCAAATGTCTGTCGCCGCTCATGCCTAAAACACCGCTTGCCAGCCGTCCCCACGACCACTCCCACTGCGTGCACACCGCACTGTCAGAGGCCGACACCCTGTGTGCGCAGAAGGGCTTGCGCCTGACCGCGTTGCGTCGCCGGGTGCTGGAATTGGTGTGGCAGAGCCACAAGCCGCTGGGTGCCTACGACATTCTCGGCGTACTCAGCGAGCAGGACGGCCGCCGCGCCGCGCCGCCCACGGTGTACCGCGCGCTGGATTTTCTGCTCGAAAACGGCCTGGTCCACCGCATCGCCTCGCTCAACGCGTTTGTCGGCTGTAACCACCCGGAGCACGCGCATCAGGGCCAGTTCCTGATTTGCCGCGAGTGCCATGCCGCCATCGAGCTTGAACAAAAAAGCATCAGCGACGCGATTATCAAGAGTTCTGCCGAGGTCGGCTTCAAGGTCGAAGGGCAAACGGTCGAAGTCGTCGGCCTGTGCTCGGGCTGCCAGGGGGCTTGATGAGCAACGCGTTAATCCGCCTGGAACAGGTTGGGGTCACGTTCGCCGGGCAAAACGTGCTGGATAACATCGCCCTGAGCGTGAAGCCTGGGCAGATCGTCACCCTGATCGGCCCGAATGGCGCTGGCAAAACCACCCTGGTGCGCGCCGTACTCGGTTTGCTCAAGCCCGACACCGGCAGCGTGTGGCGCAAACCCAAGCTGCGCGTCGGTTACATGCCGCAAAAACTCCACGTGGACCCGACCTTGCCGCTGTCGGTGCTGCGTTTCCTGCGCCTGGTGCCCGGTGTCGACCGCCCGCGCGCGCAGGCCGCGCTCAAGGAAGTCGGCGCCGAACAGGTAATCGACAGCCCGGTACAAAGCATCTCCGGCGGCGAAATGCAGCGCGTACTGCTGGCCCGCGCCCTGTTGCGCGAGCCCGAATTGCTGGTGCTTGATGAGCCGGTGCAAGGCGTCGATGTCGCGGGCCAGGCCGAGCTGTACAGCCTGATCACACGGCTGCGCGACCGGCATGGCTGCGGCGTGCTGATGGTTTCTCACGACCTGCACCTAGTGATGAGCACCACCGACCAAGTGGTCTGCCTGAACCGCCACGTGTGCTGCTCCGGCCACCCGGAACAGGTCAGCAGCGACCCGGCCTTCGTCGAGCTGTTCGGCAAGAACGCGCAAAGCCTGGCGATTTATCATCACCATCACGACCACGCCCACGACCTGCATGGCGCGGTGGTCGACGACCGCCAAACGCCGCCTACCCACACGCATGGAGCCGACTGCAAGCATGGCTGATTTTCTGTTCTACGCCCTGCTGGCAGGCTTGGCTTTGGCACTGGTGGCAGGCCCGTTGGGCTCGTTCGTGGTATGGCGGCGCATGGCCTATTTTGGCGACACGTTGTCGCACGCCGCGCTGCTCGGCGTGGCCATGGGCTTTTTGCTGGATGTGAGCCCAACCATCGCCGTCACCGTGGGCTGCCTGTTGCTGGCGGTGTTGCTGGTCGCCCTGCAACAGCGCCAGCCGCTGGCCTCCGACACACTGTTGGGGATTCTCGCGCCGAGCACCTTGTCCCTCGGGCTGGTGGTGCTGAGCTTCATGCATGAAGTGCGCATCGACCTGATGGCCTACCTGTTCGGCGATTTACTGGCGATCAGCCCCACCGACCTTGCGTGGATTTTGGGCGGCAGCGCGGCCGTACTGGTGTTGCTCGTGGCCCTGTGGCGCCCGCTGCTGGCGATCACCGTGCACGAAGAGCTGGCCACGGTGGAAGGGTTGCCCGTACCGGCGCTGCGCATGACGCTGATGCTGTTGATCGCTGTGGTGATTGCTGTCGCGATGAAGATTGTCGGCGTATTGTTGATCACGTCGCTGCTGATTATTCCCGCCGCCGCTGCCCAGCGCCACGCTCGCTCACCCGAGCAAATGGCGATTGGCGCGAGCTTTTTGGGGATGCTGGCAGTGTGCGGGGGCCTGGCGTTGTCCTGGTTCAAGGACACCCCGGCCGGGCCGTCGATTGTAGTGACGGCCGCCGCCTTGTTTTTGCTGAGTTTTGTCCTGCCCCGTCGTGGGGTGTAGACTTGCTCGCTTTTTGCGCAATTAGAGAGTCGCAGGAATGAAGCCGTTCAACTCCCGTTATCTGCTCCTTGCCGCATTTTCCCTGCTGCTGGGCGCCTGTCAAAGCACACCGCCCGCCGCCCTTGAGGCGCCGGATGCTCGCGCTGCGGCCATCGCGCAGCTGGAGCAAAACCTGGCCAGCAGTGAACTGGCCACCGCCGAAGACCAACTGGCCGCGTTGCAGGCCCAATCGCCCAACGACCCGGCCCTGGAGACTTACCAGCGCCAATTGGCCGAAGCCTACTTGCAGCGCAGCCAAATTGTGCTGCAAAAGGGTGATGTAAACGCCGCTGCCACGGCCCTGAGCCGCGCCCGCGCGCTGATGCCCAAGGCGCCAGCACTCACCGGTGGCGTGAACAGCGCGATCAGCCACGCGCGTAAAGTCGAATTGGATAAAGCCGAAGCGGCCTTGAAGGCAGCCGAAGCCAAGCCTGCAGCCAAAGTCATCGACCCTGCAGCCCCGAGCACTACGATTGCGCTGAACCTCACGGATATAGAAGAGCTGCGTCACCAGTTGGATGCGATTGCCACCGACGTGGTGAATTACCAGTGTGACGTCAGCATCCAGGTGCCGCGCACGCAGGATTACCCGTGGCTGGCCACGTTGCTGACCAAACGGGTGAAGCGAATTGATTCGGCGTATGACTTGAAGATTCACCGGCAGATTATCAAGCACATTCCGGCGCAGGTTGTGCTGATACCGCGCAAGACGCAATAAAGCCGTCGCGAGCAAGCCAGCTCCCACATTGGACGGCATTCACCGTTCAAATGTGGGAGGGGGCTTGCTCCCGATAGCGGTCTAACAGACAGCCAATAACTTAAGCCGGAATCGCCTTGGCCTTAGGCTCACGATCCCAAACCCGGTGCTGCGCAATCGCCGCAAAGAACGCCTTGAACGCCTTGGCATCCTCGCCAACAATCAGCCCCGCATCCGCTTCAAGCTTGAGCAAGTCCAACAATGGCTTCGCGTCATTGGCAACGGTAATCGCCTTCAAGTGCTTGTACGCTTCCAACAGGAAGTGCAACGCCACACCGTCACCGCTCAACGCCTTGATCGACTCTTTACCGCCAGGCACGAACACCGCATCAAACGCAATCGACGGCATACCTTCCATCGACGCATCCACCGGCAGGCTCTTGCCATCCGCTGTCTTCACCGGTGCCGAGGTCGGCCCCAGCAGCTTGGCGTGTGCGCCTTCGGCTTCCAGCGCCTTTTTCAGTGCATCAATCGCTGCGCCATCCACACCGTTCGCCGCAAGAATTGCGACTTTGCGTGTCTTGATATCGCCCGACAGCAGGTTCACCTGGCTCAATGCAGGCGATTCTTTCAGCGACGTCTCACGCGCAGGCACCGTGCCTTTGGTTGGCGCCGGCAGGCCAAGGTTGTGCGCAACGCGCTTGGCCAGCTCCAGGTCGATATTGGCGAGAATCTCGTCAACTTGGCGGGCACGAATGAACTCACGCTCCACCTTGCCCAACTCGAAGCTGTAGGCCGCGATGATGTGCTCTTTTTCGTGGTGGCTCATGCTGTTAAAGAACAGCGTGGCTTGCGAGAAATGGTCGCCAAACGACTCACTGCGCTCACGCACTTTGTTGGCGTCGACGCGCTCGTAATAGGTCTCGAAACCACCATCTTCGGCAGCCGGTGGCGTTTCTTTCGGCCAGCCGCCGTCGATCGAATTCGGCTCGTACGCCGCACGGCCCTTGTCGATCACAGTGCGATGCTGGGCATCACGCTGGCCATTGTGGAACGGCGTGACAGGACGGTTGATCGGCAGCTCGTGGAAGTTCGGCCCACCGAGACGGCTGATCTGCGTATCCGTGTAGGAAAACAGACGGCCTTGCAGCAGCGGGTCGTTGGTGAAGTCGATACCCGGCACGATATGGCCAGGGCAGAAGGCGACTTGCTCGACTTCAGCAAAGAAGTTGTCCGGGTTACGGTTAAGCACCATCTTGCCCAGCGGCGTAATCGGCACCAACTCTTCGGGGATGATCTTGGTCGGGTCGAGCAAGTCGAAGTCGAACTTATGCTCGTCCTCTTCCGCAACGATTTGTACGCCCAATTCCCACTCAGGGTAGTCGCCGACTTCAATCGCTTCCCACAGGTCGCGACGGTGGTAGTCGGTATCTTTACCGGCAAGCTTTTGCGCTTCGTCCCACACCAGGGAGCAGGTGCCGACTTTTGGATGCCAGTGGAATTTCACGAAGGTCGACTTACCCTCGGTATTGATCAGGCGGAAAGTGTGAATACCAAAACCCTGCATGGAGCGCAGGCTTTTTGGAATGGCACGGTCAGACATTGCCCACAAAACCATGTGCGCCGATTCCGGCTGCAGCGAGACAAAATCCCAGAACGTATCGTGGGCCGAGCCGCCGGTAGGTATTTCGTTGTGGGGCTCAGGTTTTACCGCGTGCACGAAGTCCGGAAACTTGATCGCATCCTGAATGAAAAATACCGGCATGTTGTTGCCCACCAGATCGAAGTTGCCTTCGTCGGTGAAGAACTTCACGGCAAAACCACGCACGTCGCGCACGGTATCGCCCGAGCCACGCGGGCCTTGTACAGTCGAAAAGCGCACGAACACCGGGGTTTTATGCTCCGGGTTACGCAGGAAGCCGGCCTTGGACAGCGCCGAATGGTTTTCATACGTTTGGAAATAACCATGCGCGCCCGTACCGCGGGCATGCACGATGCGCTCCGGGATGCGTTCGTGGTCAAAGTGCGTGATTTTTTCACGCATGATGAAGTCTTCCAGCAGCGAAGGGCCACGGGAGCCAACTTTCAGGGTGTTCTGGTTGTCAGAAATCTTCACGCCTTGGTTGGTGCGCAGCGCCTGGCCGGTAGCGTCTGAGCGAAACTCCTCCAGTGCCTGCAGCTTGGCGTTGGTGTTGCCACGGTCCAGGGTGTCGGTGCCCGCGAGCTCACTCTTCGACGGGGTGGCTGGCTTCTTGATGCTCATCAGTCAAAACTCCTTATTCAAAGTGGCCAGAGCGATCCCCGGCTCATTTGAGCAAAACCCCAGGCACGGCACCTGGGAAATCGAGTTGCTTAAGTAGTGACTGATGAGGTTTTGCACCGTTCCTTTTTTATGACCTTTGATCGCGTTATTGCCAAATCGCTGGTTGAATGAGAAATAAATGCTAAATAACGCTATACGGACAGGCTAAAATGCGCGCCCGGCTAACCGCTGATCCCTTTTCCATGCGCCCCACAAGGTTCGCTACGTGATCGAGTTTCATAACGTCCATAAAACCTACCGCGTCGCCGGTAAGGAAATCCCCGCCCTGCACCCCACCAGCCTGCGCGTCGAAAACGGCCAAGTGTTCGGCCTGATTGGCCACTCCGGTGCGGGAAAAAGTACCCTGCTGCGTCTGATCAACCGCCTGGAGCAACCCAGCGGTGGCCAGATTCACGTTGACGGCGAAGAAGTCACCGCCCTGGACGCCAACGGCCTGCGCCGTTTCCGCCAGCAAGTCGGGATGATCTTCCAGCACTTCAACCTGCTCGCCTCCAAGACCGTTGCCGACAACGTGGCGCTGCCACTGACGCTGGCCGGCGAATTGTCGCGCAAGGACATCGACCTGCGTGTGGCTGAGTTGCTCGCCCGCGTTGGCCTGTCCGACCATGCCAAAAAGTACCCGGCGCAGTTGTCCGGTGGTCAGAAGCAGCGCGTCGGCATCGCCCGCGCCCTGGCGACCAAGCCGAAAATCCTGCTGTGCGACGAAGCCACCAGCGCCCTCGACCCGCAAACCACCGCGTCGGTGCTGCAATTGCTGGCCGAGATCAACCGCGAGTTGAAGCTGACCATCGTGCTGATCACCCATGAAATGGACGTGATCCGCCGCGTCTGCGACCACGTGGCGGTGATGGACGCCGGCGTCATCGTCGAGCAAGGCTCGGTGGCCGACGTGTTCCTGCACCCCAAGCATCCGACCACCAAGCGCTTCGTACAAGAAGCCGAGCAAGTCGACGACGGCGAGCAGCGTGATGACTTCGCCCATGTGCCAGGGCGCATCGTGCGCCTGACATTCCAGGGCGAAGCGACCTACGCGCCGCTGCTGGGCACCGTGGCGCGCGAAACGGGTGTGGACTACAGCATCCTCGCCGGTCGTATCGACCGCATCAAAGATATTCCCTACGGGCAACTGACCCTCGCCGTCACTGGCGGGGACATGGAAGCCGCCTTCGCCCGCTTTACCGCGGCAGACGTCCACATGGAGGTTCTGCGCTAATGGAAGTCCTGTTGAGTTTTTTCTCCACTATCGACTGGTCGGAAATCTGGCTCGCCACCGGCGACACCATGATCATGCTGTTCGGCTCGCTGTTCTTCACCATCGTGCTGGGCCTGCCGTTGGGCGTGCTGCTGTTCCTGACCAGCCCGCGCCAACTGTTCGAACAAAAAGGCCTGTACGCGCTGCTGTCGTTGATCGTGAACATCCTGCGTTCGCTGCCGTTCATCATTTTGCTGATCGTGATGATCCCGTTCACCGTCCTGATCACCGGCACCTCGCTGGGTGTGGCCGGTGCGATTCCGCCGCTGGTCGTGGGCGCCACGCCGTTCTTTGCGCGCCTGGTGGAAACCGCCTTGCGTGAAGTCGACCGCGGCATCATCGAGGCCACGCAGTCGATGGGTGCCAGCACGCGCCAGATCATCGTCAACGCGCTGCTGCCCGAAGCCCGCCCCGGCATTTTCGCGGCGATCACGGTGACGGCGATTACACTGGTTTCCTACACGGCCATGGCCGGTGTGGTCGGCGCCGGCGGCCTGGGTGACTTGGCGATCCGTTTCGGTTACCAGCGCTTCCAGACCGACGTGATGGTGGTCACCGTGGTGATGCTGTTGATCCTGGTGCAAATTCTGCAAACCGTCGGCGACAAGCTGGTGGTGCACTTTTCTCGAAAATAACCGCCATTGCCGACTCAATGTCGGCAAATGCCCGAACAAGGAGCTTGCTGAATGAAAAAACTACTGGTTGCTTTTGCCGCCGTTGCCGCGTTTTCA
This sequence comes from Pseudomonas kitaguniensis, assembly GCF_009296165.1. Lineage (GTDB taxonomy): Bacteria > Pseudomonadota > Gammaproteobacteria > Pseudomonadales > Pseudomonadaceae > Aquipseudomonas > Aquipseudomonas kitaguniensis. The sequence continues at coordinate 50,512 of NZ_VUAZ01000030.1, forward strand.
GCCCACGCCGCCGAGACCATCACGGTCGCCGCGTCGCCGGTGCCGCATGCGGAAATCCTCGAATTCGTCAAACCTGCACTCGCCAAAGAAGGCGTGGATTTGCAGGTTAAAGTCTTCACCGACTACGTGCAGCCGAACGTACAGGTGGCTGAAAAGCGCTTGGACGCCAACTTCTTCCAGCACCAGCCGTACCTGGATGAGTTCAACAAAGCCAAAGGCACTCACCTGGTCAGCGTCGGCGCTGTGCACCTGGAACCGCTGGGCGCTTACTCCAGCAAATACAAAACCCTGGCCGAACTGCCCGATGGCGCCAACGTAGTGCTGCCGAACGACGCCACCAACGGCGGCCGCGCGCTGTTGCTGCTGGCCAAGCACAACCTGATCACCCTGAAGGACCCGACCAACATCCTGTCGACCATCAAGGACATCAACGGCAACCCGAAAAACCTGAAATTCCGCGAACTGGAGGCCGCCACCCTGCCGCGCGTGCTGACCCAGGTTGACCTGGCGCTGATCAACACCAACTACGCGCTGGAAGCCAAGCTTGACCCGTCCAAGGACGCCCTGGTGATCGAAGGCAACGACTCGCCTTACGTGAACATCCTGGTAACCCGTGAAGACAACAAAGACTCGGACGCGGTGAAAAAGCTGGTCGCAGCCCTGCACACGCCCGAAGTGAAGCAATTCATCGAAGAGAAGTACAAAGGCGCGATCAAACCAGCGTTCTGACCCAGAGCTGAAACCACCCGACCTCCGGACTACTGGAGATCAGTGGAGATTACTGGAGATCAAAAATGTGGGAGGTCTTGCTCCTCGATAGCGGCAGGTCAGTCGATGCATAAGTCGACTGATCCACCGCCATCGGGAGCAAGCCCCCTCCCACATTTGTTATGTGCTGCTTGAAAAATCAGGCCGGCACACATGGTCTGGCCCCTAAAGTATCAAGGGGCCGCCAAGCACTACTT